>DASSOO010000113.1:0-9020 GCA_035700455.1 Gammaproteobacteria bacterium | reverse complement strand
AAGACCGCCACCAGCGACAGCGTCATCGCGACGACGGTGAAGCTGATTTCACGGCTGCCTTTCAGCGCCGCCTGCAGCGGCGCGTAGCCCTGTTCCATATAGCGAACGATATTTTCCTGCACGACGATCGCGTCGTCGACCACGAAGCCGACCGCGAGCGTCAGCGCCATCAGCGACAGGTTGTCGATGCTGAAGCCGAGCAGGTACATGATCGCGAAGGTGCCGATCAGCGAAGTCGGCAGCGCCAATGCACTGACCAGCGTCGCGCTGCCGTTGCGCAGGAATAGGAAGATCACAGCGATGACGAGCAGGACCGCGAGGCCGAGCGTGAAAGTCACGTCGTGAATCGAGTCGTTGATAAACTGCGAGCGGTCGTAAATGACGTTGAACTCCGCGCCGCCCGGTGCCTGCTTCGCCACTGCAGGCAGCATCGCGCGTACCTCGCGCGCCACCTGCACGGTATTTGCGCCCGGCTGGCGGTGTACGGACAGCACGATCGAGGTATTGGAGTTATACGTCGTTTCCTGCTTGTCTTCCTCGATACTGTCGACGGCGCGGCCGACGTCCGACAGCCGGATCGGCGCGCCGTTGCTGTAAGCCAGCACCAGGTTGTTGTACTGCTGCGCGTCTGTGAGTTGACCCTGCGCCATGACTGAATAGTCACGCACGCCGCCGCTCATCGTGCCGGAGGGCAGGTTGCTGTTGCCGCTCTGGATTGCCTGCGTCACCTGCGCGAGCGACAGGCCGCGGGCGTTGAGTGCGTACGGATTCATGTAAATCCGTACTGCGTATTTTTTAGAACCCCAGACGTTGACTTCGGACACGCCCGGCAGCGAAGACAGTCGCTGCGCGACCCGGGTTTCGGCAAATTCATCGAGCTTGGGAAGCGACAGGTGCCTGGCCGTGAATGCGATGTAGATGATCGAGTAGTCGCCGGGATTTTCCTTGCGCAGCGTCGGCAGGCTCGGCATGTCCTGCGGCAGGCGCCGCGAGGTTTCCGAAATCGCGGTCTGCACGTCCTGTGCGGCCGCGTCGATGTTGCGCGACAGGTCGAATTGCAGCGTGATGCTGGTGCGGCCGGTTTGGCTCACCGACGACATCGACGCAAGGCCGGCGATCGAACTGAAGCTGCGCTCGAGCGGCGTTGCCACGGTCGCGGCCATGGTTTCCGGGCTCGCGCCCGGAAGACTTGCGCTCACGCGGATCGTCGGAAAGTCGACGTTCGGCAACTCGCTGACGGGCAGATTGGTATAGGCAAAAATGCCGAACAGGACCAGCGCCGTCATGACAATGGTCGTCATGACCGGCCGTTTGATGAACGGCGCCGACGGATTCACGAAGTGATATCCATAATGTCCGGGATCGCCTGCTGAAGCGTCATCATGTGCGTCTTGACTGGCAGACCTTCATGGAGTTCGCGCGGCACGCGCACGATCACCGTATCGCCAGGCTGAATACCCTTGTCGATGATCGACATGCCCTGGTATTCGCGTGCGACCTCCACATTGTGGACCTTGACCTTGCCGCTCTCAACGGTGAATACGTAGCTGCCGTTCTGACCTGGCTGCACCGCAACCGTCGGTACGACCAGGGCATCTTTTTGCACCGTCAGCGTCAGGATCACCGTTGTCAGCTCGCCCGGCCACACCGCGCGGTCCTTGTTCGGGAACAGCGCCTTGACGCTGAGCGTGCCGGTACCCTGGTTGACGGCATTGTCGAGAAACACGAGTTTGCCGTCGTCGGCAATGGTGTTGCCGTTGGCGTCGGCGATTGCGACTTTTATGCCGCCGCTGTCGCGATAGCGCAGGAGCGTCGGCAACTGCGATTGCGGCAGGTCGAACTGAACGAGGATCGGCATGATCTGGTTGATCGTCACCAGCGCGGCCGTGCCGTTGGCGTCGATCAGGTTGCCGGCCTTATAGGTGATTTCGCCGGTCTTGCCGCTGATGGGGGCGCGGATTTCGGTGTAGCCGAGTTGCATGCGCGCCTGATCGAGTGCAGCCTCGTCGGTCGCGAGAGTCGCTTCGTCCTGCTTGACCAGCGCCTTGGCGTTTTCGTAATCCTGCGCGCTGACGTATTGCTTGCCGATCAGCTTGGCCATGCGTTGTGCGTTCGCCTGGTCGGCAGCGAGCTTTGCCTGGTCCTGCTTGACCTTGCCCTCGCTCTGCTCAACCTGAATGGGATAGGGCTGCTGGTCGATAACGAACAACAACTGGCCGGCGTTTACCCGATCGCCTTCTTGAAACAGCACTTTCTTGAGCACGCCGCCGACCTGGGCGCGCACGGTGACACTGTGCTGGGTTTGTGCCCGCCCGCTTGCCTGGAACACCAGCGGTACCGCCTCGCGGCTGACCTTGATAGCATCGACCGTCATCGTGTAGCCGTCTTCCCTGGCGTTCGCCCCCGGTGCATCGCGGTGGGCTACATCCACCCGCCAGGCAACGACCGCTGCGACGACAATCGCGGCGGCTCCGATCAGATATCTTGGCTTCATTAAGTTTCCAGTCCGGCCGAAACCTTCAAAACCTCTGCTCAATTCGCTGTAGCGGCACCCGCATCTGCCTGCTTGATCGAATTAATCAGAGGTTTTTCCTCTATCCGCCCGCTGCCGGCTCGCGCATTGCGATCAGCAGGCTGCATTCCAGCTTGTCGAGCAGGGAAGCGCTGAGCGGCGTACGCCACCAGCGGGCGAGCGCACCGTGGCTGCCGTGTCCGACGACCACGAGATCCGCTGCAACCTCGGCTGCCAGTCGCGAAATCTCGGCTACCGGATCGCCGCGGACCAAGTGCCCGGTGGCCTCAAGTCCCCAGCCTTTCAGCATCGCCACGCCCTCATCTAGAGTATCGCTGTAATGCTTTAGTTCCGTATCCGTCATGTGGCCGATATCGAAGCCATGGCCGATCTGCGTACCGAAGGCCGGCTTCATGACCGCCAGGAGGTGGGTCGCCGAACCGAACTTGATCGCGACCTCGGCACCCTCGCGCAGCGCGCGCCGGCCGCCGAGGCTGCCGTCGTAAGCCAGTACAATGGTGTGGTACATCGCGGTCCCCTCTGTTTTGCTATTCGGCCAGCGACGCGGCCGACACCCTTCCGCCGCTCTTGCGGTTGACCCGCTTCATGATGAAAATCAGCGGCAGCATCACCAGGAAGCTTACAAAAATCAGCATAAAGGCATCCACAAAGCCGATCATCCGGCCCTCGCGGCCGAGCAGCATGCCCAACACCGCACCGGCTTCCGGCGAATGCAGCGACAGGCCCAGGCGGCCGAGAAAATCGTGCAGCGCCGGGTTGGAGGCCGTCAGGTGACCGCCGAGTTGATTCCACGCGGCCTGCGAGTTGCGCGATACCACCGTCGAGACGATCGAGATGCCGATTGACGAGCCGATCGTACGCAGCAGGCTGAACATGCCGGCCGCCTCGGCCGATTTGTCGTTCGGCAGGGTCGCGTAGGCGACCGTCGCCAGCGGTACGAAGATGAGGCCGATGCCGAAGCCCTGGATGACAATCGGCCAGACGACCCACGGCACGCTGATATCCAGGTTGTAGTGCGTCATGAACCACGTGCCGATCGCCGACAGCACGATACCGGTGAACACGAGGTTGCGCGGCTCAACCCGCGTAATGAGGCGGCCGACCATGAACATGCTGATCGCGCTCGCGACGCCGCGCGGCGCCATCACCAGCCCGGTTGTCAGCACCGGGTAGCCGAGCAGGCCTTCGAGCATCAGCGGTTGCAGCACCAGCGTGCCGTACAGCGACAAGCCGAGCACGAACATCAGCGTGCAGGCGGTGGCGAAATTGCGGTCCTTGAAAATCCTGAGGTCGAACAGCTTTTCCTTTTTGCTGGTGAAGCTGTGCCAGAAAAAGCCGACGAAGCCGAAGACGGCAAGCAGACTCAGGACTTTGATCATGTTCGAGTCGAACCAGTTTTCCTGGTTGCCGCGGTCAAGGACGAACTGCAGGCCACCGATGCCGAGTGCGATCAGGACGAGTCCGGTCCAGTCCGTAGTGCGCGGCCGGCGGGCCGTTTCCGGCACCGCCGCCCAGGTCAGCGCCATCGAAAAGATGCCGACCGGCACGTTGATATAAAACAGCCAGCGCCAGTTGAGCGTTTCGGTGAGCCAGCCGCCGAGCGTCGGGCCGAGGATCGGGCCGACCATGATGCCGAGACCCCAGATCGCCATCGCGCGCCCGCGCTGTTCGTGCGGAAACGTGTTGACCATGATCGACTGCGAGATCGGCGACAAGCCGGCGCCGAACACGCCTTGCAGTAACCGGAACGTCACGATCTCGAACAGGCTGGTCGAAATGCCGCACAGCGCCGAAGCGATGACGAACCCGACGATGCTGATCATCAGGTAACGCTTCTGCCCGAGCCGGTCGGTGAAGAAGCCGGTCAGCGGCATGAAGATGCCGGACGCGACCAGGTAGCTGGTCAGCACCCAGGTAATCTGATCGGGATTGGCGCCCAGTTCGCCCTGCATGTGGGGCAGGGCGACGTTTACGATGGTAGTGTCGAGCACCTGCATCACCGTCGCGGACATGACCGCGACGGTGATCAGGAAGCGCGAGCCGATCCTTTGTTCCGGCATCAGTGCTGCTCAGCGGCCGCGTATTTTCCTTGAGCCGGCCCGGACTCCGTGTCGACGGCAACAGTCGCGCTCGTTCCGACACGCAACGGGCGTGCCGGATCGGCGTCGGTAACCAGAATCCGCACCGGCACGCGCTGCGTCACCTTGACCCAGTTGCCGGTCGCGTTTTCCGGTGGCAGCAGCGAGAAGGCAGCGCCCGAAGCCGGATTGATGCCGATCACGCGGCCATGGAAGGTCTTGTTCGGATACATGTCGACGTTGATGGTTGCGGTTTCGCCGACGTGAATATCGGCAAGCTCCGTTTCCTCGTAGTTCGCGTCCACCCAGAACTCGTTGTTACAAACGATCACGAACGGCGCCTGCCCCTGCTGCACCGAGTCGCCGGGTCTGAGCTGCAGTTGCGAAATAGTGCCGCTACAGGGCGCATATACCGTCGCGTGTTCCAGTTGCCATTTTGCGACTCCCAGTTGCGCCTTCGCCTGCCTGATGCGGAAGTTGCCTTCGCCGGGCTCGCCGAGTTCCTTGATTGCCTGGTTGAGCTTGGCTTTGGCGAGCGCGAGCGCGGCCTCTGCGCTCTTCAGCGAAGCCTGCACGTCGGTGCCTTGCGCCTTGGTACGGTAACCTTTCTTGACGAGACTGCGGGTGCGGCTTGCGTCCAGCTTGGCCTTTTCCAGCTGCGCTTCGCGGTTCGCGACTTCGGCGCGCGCGGCAGCGACCGCCGCCTCGTATCCGGCATTCGCCTCGCGCGCCGCGGCGAGTTGCGCCTCGGCCTGTTGCTCGGCGAGCCTGAACGGCGTGAGATCAAGCTGAAACAGCATCTGGCCCTGATGCACATGCTCCGTGTTGCTGACCGCAACGGTGTTGACCTGTCCCGAGACTTCCGTCGCGGGGCGCACTGCATGGGCGCCGATGTAGGCGTCGTCGGTACTTGGATAGCGCTCCGCATGCCGCCAATAAAAGAAACCGCCGAGTCCAAGACCGACGATGACCACGATGACGACGGACCACTTGATGATGCGCACGTAAAGCTCCTGGAAAATTAAAGATATTGTTAGATCGTTTCGGCGCGGCGGGTGATCGCCTCGAAGACCCGAGCGCAGTGCGCCAGGTCGTCCGATGACAGGTCCGCCAGCAATTCGCGCCGCAAGGCATCGATGACATCCTTGATGCGCCGCGCCGCCGTCCGTGCCTTGCGGGTAAGGTGCACCGTCTTGCAGCGTCGGTCTTCCGGCGATTCGCGCCGCTCGATCCAGCCGCCGGCGGCCATGCGGTCGAGCAGCCGTGCGAGACTTGGGTCTTCGATGCCGACCCGCGCCGCGAGTTCCCGCTGCACCAGTCCGCCGCCGCTGCGGTCGAGGTGCATTATCACCATCCACTTCGCCTGGCTTAAGCCGAGCGGCTTCAGGCGCTGGTCGAGCTTGCCGCGCCACAGGCGCGACAGGTCTCCGACCATCAGGCCGAATCGCTCAAGTTCCGCTTCGGAAGACATTAGATAGCACGGCAAAAGTTAGCAAGCTAACTATTATCGCCGAGTTAAAGGTGCCGCTGCAACAGCGGCACCGGGTTAGTGGTCAGTGGTCAGTGGTTAGTGGTTGTGGAAGTTCTATGCTTTGGCCCAGCCCCCAGCCCCCAGCCCCCAGCCCCCAGCCCCCAGCCCCCAGCCCCCCAAATCAATCCAAAAACAAATCCGGCACCAGCGGCGCGCCGGGTTTTACCGCATAGCGCTCCATCGAATTCATCCCGGCCGCGCGCAGCACTTCCTCGTCGATGAAAAAGTTGCCGGTCGTTTCGCGGGCGGGGCGGATCAGGATTGCGTGCGCGGCGTCCGCCATAATCTCTGGCTTGCGACAGTTATCCGGCTTCACACGATCGCCGAGCATGTTGATTGCAGCCGTCGCGATGACCGTGCGCGGCCATAACGCATTGACAGCAATGCCGGCGTCCCTGAGTTCGGCGGCAAGTCCGAGCACGACGAGGCTCATGCCGTATTTCGACAGCGTATAGGCGGTATGGTCGCGGAACCACTTCGGCGCGAGGTTCAGGGGCGGCGACAGCGTCAGGATGTGCGGGTTTTCCGCTTTCGCCAGCCACGGCAGGCACGCTTGCGAACAAATGTAAGTTCCGCGCGTGTTGACCTGGAGCATCAGATCGAGGCGCTTGACCGGCGTGTCCGCGATGCGCGTCAGATTGATCGCGCTCGCATTATTGACGAGGATGTCGATGCCGCCGAAATGGGTCGCGGCCTGTTCCACGGCAGCATGCACGGCGTCCGCGTCACGGATGTCGAGCTTGAGCGGCAGCGCATGCCCGCCGGCTTTCTCGATTGCGGCGGCAACCGTGTGAATCGTACCTGGCAGCTTCGGATGCGGTCGGTCGGTCTTGGCCGCGATGACGACGTTGGCACCATCGGCGGCGGCCCTGAGCGCAATTGCCTCGCCGATACCGCGGCTGCCGCCGGTGATGAAGAGTGTCTTGTTCTTGAGATCGCCCACTGCGGCACCTCGGCTTGAGTTGTGGATAGGTTAACAGGGACCTACGGCGGCGACGGCCGCTCGCGCTCCTGGAACTCGCGGCGCACCTGCCGGATCAGGTTGTTCCCGACACGCCGGCGGAAAGCAGGCGAAACGACCGGCTGCGCCGGAGACGACCGCGCTTGTACGCGCCGCACCAGCGCTGTCTGCGCCTGCGGCGGCAACACGTAGACATCCGTGCGGTTCGCGGTGCCGTCGTTGTTGGTTTGTACGTAGAACGGAACGAACGTGCCGCCACCTTCGGCGAGCGCCTCGTAGTCGCCGACAAACAGGCCGTCCGCATTCGGCGCGAGGTTGAGATCGAACGGCTCGGCGATGCGGCTTTCGCTCCAGTTCACGCCGTCGGTCGACTGCGTCAGCCAATAGCTTGTCAGCAGCGTGCGTGTGTCCGCCGTATTGTCGCGGAAATCGTAGTAGCTGACACCGATGGTGCCGTCGGCGAGGATGCGCACACTCGGAACGAATGCCGGCACCGAGGGCTCCGCGTTGATTTGCGCGGGCGTCGACCAGGTGAGGCCGCCGTCACTGGAGGACGAGATTGCGATACCGTCGTGCTGGCCGTCGGAAAAGCGCGCATCCTGCCACACCGCGGCGAGGTTGCCGCCGGGGCCGGCGGCAATCTGCGGCACCAGCGAGCCGTCGCGGACACCGTTGCCGGTGTCCGGATCACGCGTACCGACCGCGAGATCTTCGGCGATGGTAATCGGTGCCGACCAGGTTTCGCCGCGATCGGCGGAGCGGACGATCCTCAGCATCGAATGCGGCGTGCCGGTAAAGGCGTTGTCGACCTCCAGAAAAAAGTCGATGACAGTGCCGTCTGCGAGCACCGCGATTTCGTTGCCGATGGTTTGCGCGTTCGCGCCCGGATCGTAAATTGCGCGTGCTGCCTCCCATGTGGCACCGCCGTCGGTAGTGCGCGCGAACCAGGACGGCCCGGTGTCGGCGGGCGTTATTCGGTCCCAGACCGCATAGACGAAGGCTGGATCGTTCGGGTCGGCGGTAATCGATTCCTTGTCGTTAAAGGCCTGGCTGCCGTCGTGGATCAACGCGACCGGCGCGCTCCACGTCTGGCCGCCGTCAGCGGAGCGCAACACCAGGATCGCGCTCGTCGAGCCGGCCTTCAGCGGTTCTCCGCCCGACGACAGAGAGGCCGCGTAAACCACCCCGTTCGGCGAAAACGTCACCCACGGATCGGAGGCGCGGTTGAATGTCCCGCCGCCGCATAGCGACACCGGCAACGGCTGCGACTTCCAGGTGGCGCCGCCGTCGAAAGATGCCGCGGCGAGGATTCCCTGTGCGCTGCCGCCGCTCCACCGATCCTGCTGCCAGACGCCTACAAAGTTTGAAGGGTTCGCCGGGTTGACGGCGAGATAAGGTTCGACTTCCGCGTTGACGTAGAGCGTGTCGGGGCCGCCCGCACCGCAGCCGGCCGCAAACGGCGATGCGCCGGATACCCGCACCAGCGGCGGGCCGGGCGGCGGCAACGTCGCCGGCGGCGGGGTTGGCGGTGGGCTTACGGTTTTACCGCCGCCGCCGGAGCCCGATCCGCCGCAGCCGCGCAGTAACAGCAACGCCAGCAGGACGGAAAGGCAAGCACCGCCGCTGGCAAGGCTTGTTTTCATTCGCTGTCGACCCCGTGTGTCGCTATAAAGGTATTTACCAACGCGCCATCACGGCCGTCAAGCATCTCGCGCAGGGCCTGCGGGCGTATAGTAATGACAGGAGTCATCGACGCCGCCCCAAGGGCGGCCCGGAGTGAACCATGAAACGGATATTGTTGGTATTTTTTGCGCTGGTGGTTGTTGCGGCGTTACCTGCGATGGCGGCAGCCCCGTTTGCCTCGACGGGCGAACCGCATGGCACCGTGTATCTCAATGGCAGTCCGCAGGCGCAAGG
>DASSOO010000112.1:0-13178 GCA_035700455.1 Gammaproteobacteria bacterium | reverse complement strand
CGCCAGCCGGGCTCGTCGTTCAAGCCTTACATTTATACTGCCGCGCTCGCCGACGGCATGACGGCGGCGACGATGATCAACGACGCGCCGGTCGTCGTCGCCGACCAGCAGCTCGAGGACGTGTGGCGACCGGAAAACTACGAGCGCGAATTCCACGGGCCGACGCGGCTACGCTACGCGCTGGTGCACTCGCTCAACCTGGTTACGATCCGCGTGCTCAGACGAATGGGTATCGACTACGCGCTGAATTTCATGCAGCGTTTCGGTTTCGACCCAAAACAGTTGCCGCGCAACCTGACGCTCGCGCTCGGCAGCGCAAATCTGACGCCGCTGCAAATGGCGCGCGGCTACGCAACCATCGCCAACGGTGGTTTCCTGATCGAGCCGTACTTCATCCAGCGCATTGTCGACAGCACCACCGGGCGTACCGTTTACGAAGCCGATCCGGCAGTCGCCTGCGACGCCTGTACTGCGGACGATAACGGCACCGTGCCTGCGGCAGTCGCCGATCGGGTCTCACCGCCGGTGTCGGTTACCGAGCCCGTATCGGCACCGCTGCCGGCGTCGGCAGCGCCGCTTGCGCCGACAGTCAATGTGGCGGCAAGCACGCGACCGGCGCGTATCGCCAGGCGCACGCTCGATCCACAGGACGACTACATAATCCAGTCGATGATGCGCGATGTAATCCAGCACGGTACCGGCCGCCGGGCGCTGTCGCTGCATCGCGGCGATCTCGCCGGTAAAACCGGCACGAGCAACGATTGGAACAACGCCTGGTTCGGCGGTTTCAACGCCAACCTCTTGACGATCGCCTACGTCGGCTTCGACCAGGTGCAGACGCTCGGCTTCGGTGAAACCGGTGCACGTGCGGCGTTGCCTATCTGGATCAATTTCATGGGGCCGGCGCTCAAGGGCGTGCCGGAGATGCCGTTCATCCAGCCGCCGGGGCTGGTGACCGTCAAGATCGATTCGCAAACCGGTCTGCGAGCGCCGTCGGGCGATCCGCACGCGATGTTCGAAGTCTTCCGTGTTGGACATCTGCCGCCGGCAGCACCGGTAACGGGTTCGGTCCAACCGCAACTCGCGCCGCTCGGCAGCGGCGAGCAGCGATGAAGCACCCGGCTCCGCGCAGCGCGCAGGCCGACCGACTACAAATCGCGCGCGAAGCCGCGCGCATCCTGGCCGAGGAGGGCGTGCGCGATTTTCTGCTCGCCAAGCGCAAGGCGGCCGAGCGTCTGGGCTTCGACCCGCACAGCCGCCACCTCCCGGGCAACCGCGAGGTCGAAGAGGCGCTCGCCGAGCATCATCGCCTGTTCAATGCCGCCGGTCACAGCCGGCGCCTGCAGGAACTGCGCGCCGCCGCACACCGCGCGATGCTGCTGCTCGAGAGCTTCAATCCGCGTCTTGTCGGCGACGTGCTCAGCGGCCTGGCCGCCGAGCACGCGCCGGTGCAGCTGCATCTGTTCGTCGACGGTCCCGAGCAGGTTGCAATCCACCTGCTCGACCGCCACATCCGCTACGAACTCGACGAGCGCCGCCTGAAGCAGCCGCGCGGCGCGGCGCAAAACTACCCGATGTATCGCTTCGCGTTCGGCGACGCCGTCATCGAAGCGATCGTCCTGCCCTACGACGCCATCCGCCACGCACCGGCAAGCCCGGTCGACGGGCGGCCGATGCGGAGGGCGGGGCTTGAAGAGGTGGAGGCGCTGTTAGAAGGTCATGGGTGATGGGTAAGAGGTGTTAAGAACAAAAGCTAGCTTTGAGCCTTTCTTCCGCCTATCACCTAGAACCTGTTACCTATCACTTATTTCCACGTAATCACGCTTGTCGGGGCCAGTATAAATCTGCCGCGGACGCCCGATCGGCATCTTGTCCGACACCATTTCGCGCCAGTGCGTCACCCAGCCGACGGTGCGGGCGATGGCGAACATCACGGTGAACATGTTGGTCGGGATGCCGAGCGCCTTGTAGATGATGCCTGAATAGAAGTCGACGTTCGGGTAGAGCTTCTTCTCGACGAAGTATTCGTCCTTGAGTGCGATTTCCTCGAGCCGGAGCGCGAGTTCGAGCAGCGGATCGTCTTTCTTGCCGAGACGGTCGAGCACGCGGTGGCACATTTCCTTGATGACGGTCGCGCGCGGGTCGAAGTTCTTGTAGACGCGGTGGCCGAAGCCCATCAGCCTGAACGGATCGTCCTTGTCCTTGGCGCGGGCGATGAACTTGTCGATGTTCTTCTTGTCGCCGATCTGATTCAGCATCGCCAGCACTTTCTCGTTCGCGCCACCGTGCGCCGGCCCCCACAGGCACGCAATGCCGGCCGCGATTGCCGCATACGGGTTGGTGCCGGAGCTGCCGGCGAGACGCACCGTCGAGGCGCTGGCGTTCTGCTCGTGGTCCGCGTGCAGGATGAACAGGAGATCCAGTGCATGCGCCGCGACCTCGTCGATCTCGTAACGCTCGCTCGGCACCGAGAAGAACATGTTGAGCAGGTTCTCGCAGTAGCCGAGATCGTTGCGCGGGTAGACGAACGGCTGGCCGATTGAATGCTTATAGGCCGCCGCCGCCATTGTCGGCATCTTGGCGATGATGCGGTGTGCGAACAGGTCGCGGTCCTTCGCGTTCCGGATGTCAGTCGAGTCGTGGTAGAACGCCGACAGCGAACTCACCACCGCCGTCATCATCGCCATCGGCGGCGCGTCGTAGTGAAAACCATTGTAGAAGCGCAGCAGCGACTCGTTGAGCATCGAGTGGTCGTTGAGCGCGTCGGTGAACTCCTGCAGCTCGGCCGGGGTCGGCAACTCGCCGTGCAGCAGCAGGTAGCTGACTTCCAGGAAACTGCTGTGCTGCGCGAGCTGTTCGATCGGATAGCCACGGTACAGCAGCACGCCGGCGTCGCCGTCAATGTAGGTGATCGCGCTCTGGCAGCTTGCGGTCGACTTGAAGCCCGGGTCGAAGGTCAGCAGGTGGTGCTTGTTGTAAAGCTGCGTGACATCGAGCGCCGGCGCGCCGAGCGTGCCGCTCAGGAGTTCGAGCGGGATCGATTCACCCTTGGGACCGCTCAGCTTGTAGGTCTTCTCGTCGCTCATATTTCGCTCCTGAACGTTGGCGGGCACAAAGCGTCCGCAGTCTGCCGCCGGCCAAGCCGCGCGGCGCTTACGGCGATGCTAACCAGAAAAACGTTTGATCCGGCACGCCGTCGGCATGGCCGCGAGGCGGTGCCGTTTGCGCTTGCATGAAGATGGCTGGCGGCGCGATCGTCCGGCAATCGAACATCGCACCCAAACCGTCATTATAAGCGAGATCAGCCGCCCGCCGACAGCTTGCCGTCCAGCCGCGTCAGTACGGCCGGATAATGCAGCTCGATTTCCGGGTTGCCGCGATAGCGATGCAGCCAGCCCCGCACGAGCACGCGGCTTCCGGCAAAATCGCGGAAATCGCGGTGGAAGTAATGTTCGTCGATTGCCGGTATCCACAGGGTGATGCCGCCTGCCAGGCGCAGGCGTACGCCGGCGTGCAGACGCCGCACGCTTTCGATGCTGCCCCTCAGAATCTGGAAGCCATCGGCGTGCGCCGCCGGTGTTTCGGCATCGTGCAACAGCAGCGAGTCTTTCGACCATAGCCCGCGATGTGCTTTTCGGGCCGCGCGCTCGGCCGCCGCGTAACAGCCGACGCGCGCGAGGTTCGGCGGGATCGCGATCAGCGCGGCGAGTCCGGCGCGCAATAACACGGCGGCCGCATCGCGGCCGCCGACGTAGAGATAGCCGAGCGTGCGTCCGTAGTCGTCGCGGCGATCGGCCGCGGGCGCCCATTTCACTTCGCCGTGTGTCGCACCGACGAGATCTTCGAGACGCTGCCGCGCGGCGTCGGCATAGGGCTGGTCGGCGGCACCGTCATGGCCGATTTCCGGCGCGTTCAAGCCGACGATGCGCAGGTGTTCGCCATCGCTCAGGATGACCGTATCGCCGTCGATCACGTAGCGCACATGCGCCGCGTGCAATACTGGCAGCGGTTCGCACGCTGCAGCATGCGCCGGCTGCCACGCGAGCGCCGCAAGCGCCAATAAAAAAAGGCGCGATCGCGCGCCTTTTTCGGAGACCGGCAAGGCAATACGCCTGCTGCGGATCAGCCGCCGTACTTGCGGCGGAACTTGTCGACGCGGCCGGCGGTATCGACGATCTTCTGCTTGCCGGTGAAGAACGGGTGACACTGCGAGCAGACTTCGACGTGCAGGTCGTGGCCGACCGTCGAACGGGTCGTAAAGGTGTGCCCGCAACTGCAGGTCACGTTGATTTCTTTGTACTCCGGATGAATATCCGCTTTCATGGGCAGCCTCTGCCTGGCGTTCGAAAACGACACTGGAAGAAAAAGAGCCGCATATGTTAGCGCCGTTCACCAAGCCTCTACAAGCCCCACAAGTCTCATTTTGATGATTCCGGTGCTCCGGCAATACGTTATCGAACCCTGGTGACAGGATGCCTGATAACTCACTGCTAAGTTGCTGTTACTCGGGAAAAATCAAGCTTATCCACAAAATCTGTGGATAAGTTTGTGGATGAACCGGTCCGGCGCGTGTCGGAGCCGCAGTGCTGCGGGCTCGAATTAAAACGGCTAAATGTTGCACAAGTTTTATTTCGCATTAAAAAACAAACGGTTATGCGCCTTACGCGATCGTTGAACGGCCGTCGGCGCGACCCGGCCGCTCGAGCCTTTGCGCGCGCAGGCCGTTGTGCATAAGCTTCATTGCTCGTAGCCGTTGGCGTGCGTCGGACATCGCCTTTGAGGGCTCGCGCCGGGTTTTGCTTGAACCGACGCCGGTCGGCGCAAGTCGTTGAAAAGATGATATGTTTCATGGCGCCAGCCGCCGCCGGGGCTGTAAAATCGCCCGCCTGTCGGTTTTAGGGCCGACAGCGCGCACGTATACTACATTTATGACTATGCAGCATGCTTCAATCGCTTTACGGGCTCCCCTGCCGCCGGGGAAGCGCTGGTCGATGTCGGAGCTGCCATTCGACGCGATCGAGCGCGCCCGCGTCGCCGACGACCTGCAACTGTTCTACCTGGTGGCATGCGCATCGTTTATCGAAATCACCACCGATTTGTATACGCGCAACCTCGGCGAATACTTCGCCGGGGATGACGAGGTTACCGGCTGGCTCGAAAGCCGTTGGCGGCCGGAAGAACTGCAGCACGGTGCCGCGCTCAAGCGCTATGTGCAGACGGCGTGGCCGGACTTCGACTGGGAGCGCGCGTACCGTGGCTTCTACGATGAATATTCACGGCTGTGCGTGGTCGAGTCGCTGGCGCCGACGCGGCCGCTGGAAATGGTCGCGCGCTGTGTCGTGGAAATGGGCACGGCGAGCTACTACACGGTGCTCAACCAGGCCAGCGACGAACCGGTGTTGCGCCAGTTGACGCGCAACATCCGCAACGACGAGATTAACCATTACGCGCACTTTTTTCATTACTACCAGAAATACGGTGGCCGCCCCGGGTCCGGGCGCCTGAAAACGCTGCGCACGTTGATCGATCGCCTGGGCGAGCTCGATGGCGAAGACGGCTACGTCGCGTTCAAGCATGTCTTTACGGTGCGCCATCCGGAACGGACTTTCAGCAGCGAGACTTACAAAATGTTCAGGCGTGCGTCCGCGCGGCTCGCGCAACGGCATTTTCCCTATACAATGACGGTGAAAATGTTCATTCGGCCGCTGGAATTCGGGCCGCGCACGCAACGTATGGTCGTGCCAATGCTGGCTTACGGCGTGCGCCACGGTCTGATGCATTAGTTGCGGCCATTATTTCTTTCTACAAACGACGGGAAGCCAGTTTTATGCGCGCATCCATTTTGCTGACCAGCCTGCTCATCGGCGTTCTCGCCGCGGGTACCGCAGCCGCCGCGGCCAATACCAAGATCGGTGTTATCGACGTCAATTACATAGTCGCGCACTCCAAGCGCGGACAAGCGGCGAAGGCGGCGCTCGAAGCGCTCTACAACAAGAAAAAGGCGGCGCTCGACAAGGAGAAAAGTGCGCTTGACAAGCAGAAGACAGCGATCGAGAAGTCCAAGGACAAGAAAAGCAAGGCTACGCAGAAGCTCATCGCGGACTACCAGCAGGCGGCCGGAAAGTTCCAGCACGACGTTCAAGCGAGTCAGAGTGAGGTCGGCCAGCGGCGTGACGAATTGCTGCAACCGATCGGCGACGACCTTAAGAAAGTAATCTCCAACTACGCGAAGGATCACGGCTACGCACTGATCCTGAATGCAACCACGGACGCGATTGCCTTTGCCTCGGACAGCTACAATCTGAACGACGAAATCGTCAAGGCACTGAACTCGTTCGAAGGCGAGAAATAGCGGACGGCTTATGAGCTGCCGGCTGTTCCCGCTGCTGCTTCTCGGTCTGGGTGTCGCCGGCAGCAGCGTTGCAGCCGGCTTCGGCCTGCAATCGGCCGCGTTTTCGGCCGGGGAAATGATTCCGGCGCGCTATACCTGCGACGGCGAGAGTATTTCGCCGCCGCTCGCATGGCACAACGCACCGGCTGCCACGCGCAGCTTCGCGCTGATCGTGGACGATCCCGACGCGCCAGGCGGCACCTACGTTCATTGGGTGCTGTACGATTTGCCGGTGACAGCGACGCACCTCGACGCGCATCTCACGCCGGACGGCGCTCCGGCGGGCGCGCGCTTTGGCGTCAACAGCCGGAGCGACCCCGCCTATACCGGTCCGTGCCCGCCGTCGGGAACGCATCATTACCACTTCAAGCTCTATGCATTGGACATCCGCATCGGTGGCGACGGACATCTGAGCAAGACGCAGTTGCTTGCGAAGATGCGGGGGCATGTGGTCGGGGAGGCGGCGCTGATTGGGATTTATCGGCGCCACTGACGGCTGGGGTTTAGTGCCGTCCGCGGCTGCCCGGTGCCATCCGGGACCTGATATTGCCTCGTGGCTCAGGACAGTCATTCCGGCACGGAGCGGGAATCCGGTTGTCATAGCCTGCCTGATTTGATCCGAGAGGACCTCCTGACAGCGTGCCATTGAGCCCCGATTCCGGTATCCGGACAATGATGGGAAAGCGCGCGAACGGGTATTCCGGCCGCAGTGCGCTTCCGCCGGAATGACAGGACGAGGTTTCGGCACTTCCGCCCCGCGGCGGGTCCGACGGCCGAAGCGGCTTCAGCGGAGGCGACACATCGCCCAGCCTCAGGTTAAGCTTCAAAAACTCGCGGACAAAATAATTCCAACCCCATGAGCGAAGAAATCCTTATCAATGTCACGCCGCGCGAAACACGCACGGCGCTGCTCGAAAACGGGGTCCTTGAGGAAATCCACATCGAACGCAGTTCGCGCCGCGGGCTGGTCGGCAATATTTACAAGGGGCGGATCCTGCGCGTGCTGCCGGGGATGCAGGCGGCGTTCGTCGATGCGGGGCTCGAACGCAGCGCGTTTCTGCATGCGTCCGACATTTCGCGTGCAGTATATAGCGAGGCTGAGCCGGAGCCGCCGACAGCACCCGATATCCGCGACCTCGTGCACGAAGGCGACGAACTGCTGGTACAGGTGCTGAAGGACCCGCTCGGCAGCAAGGGCGCGCGGTTGTCGACGCGCATCGGAATTCCGTCGCGCTATCTCGTGTACGTGCCCGGCGGCGATCACATTGGTGTGTCGATGCGGATCGACGATCCGGGCGAACGCGAGCGGCTGTCGGCCTGTGTCGCGCAGTTCCGTGCGCCGGACGACGGCGGCTACATCGTGCGCACAGCCGGCGAGGGCGCGCCGCCCGAAGCGCTGCGTGCCGATATGCTGTTCCTGCAGAAGCTGTGGGAGGCGGTGCGCCGGCAGGGCGCTGCGGCCAGTGCCGGCACGCTGGTGCACGAGGACCTGCCGCTGCCGTTGCGCGTGCTGCGCGATTTTCTCGGTGCCGAAGTCGAGCAGGTGC
Organism: Gammaproteobacteria bacterium; assembly: GCA_035700455.1. GTDB lineage: Bacteria > Pseudomonadota > Gammaproteobacteria > Natronospirales > DASSBR01 > DASSBR01. The sequence goes on along the minus strand of DASSOO010000112.1, from coordinate 5,240 downwards.
GCGTCGATTCGGAGGCGACCTATCGGCGCATGCGTGAGTTCGCAAGGATGTTCCTGCCCGAATTTGCGGACCGCATCGCGCTTTACGCTGGCTCGCGGCCGATTTTCGACCTCTACGGCGTCGAAGACGAAATCGATCGCGCGCTCGATCGCAAGGTCGCGCTGAAATCAGGCGGCTATCTCGTCATCGAACAGACCGAGGCGATGACGACGATCGACGTCAATACCGGCGCTTACGTCGGTTACCGCAACCTCGAAGAAACGGTGCTGAAAACGAATCTGGAGGCTGCGCAAGCGATCGCGCGCCAACTGCGGCTGCGCAACCTCGGCGGGATTATTATCATCGACTTTATCGACATGAAAGATACGGATCACCGCCAACTCGTGCTGGAAGCACTCGAAAAAAGTCTCGCCCGCGACCACGCGCGCACCCGTCTCAACGCGATTTCGCCGCTCGGCCTCGTGGAGATGACGCGCAAACGTACCCACGAAAGTATCGAGCACGTGCTGTGCCAGCCGTGTCCGACGTGTGCCGCGCGCGGTTCGATCAAGACACCCGAAACGGTTTGTTACGCTATCTTTCGCGAAATTCTGCGCCAGGCACGCGCCTTCGATGTCCAGGAGTTGCGCGTGCTCGCGCCGCAGGACGTTATCGACCTGCTGCTCGACCAGGAATCCGAAGGCCTCGCCGAGTTGGAAGCCGTTATCGGCAAGCCGATCCGCTTGCAGGCGGAACAGTTGTACGGGCCGGGACAGTTCGATGTCGTGCCGGTTTGAAAGAGCGGGATTCGTGACTCGGGACTCGGGCCCCGGCAAGAAAATCGCCATCGACTCGTGCGCGCCTGCCGCGCAAGCAAAGGGGAGTACAAACGTGCGCCGGCCGAGGGGGGAGCATTTGTGACACTGAAGCGCTCGCTGGCGTGGACGGGAGCGATTCTCGCAATCGTGGTCGTCGCCGCGGTGGCGGCGGGCGCGGCCGCGTGGCTTTATTACGCACCGCTGCTGGCACGGCACAAGGCTGAGATCGAGCAACTGGCGTCGGCGCGGGTCGGGGCGCCGGTCGAAATCGGTGCCCTGGCGGTGGTCTGGCACGGCTTCGGACCCGAGGTCCAACTCAAAGACGTACGCGTGCTGCGCCCTGACGGTGCCGGCACGGTCGCGTCCGCCGACGCGGTACACGTCGATTTAACGCCGCTCAGCTTCCTGAGCTGGCCTTGGGTGCGGCCGGCGAAGATCGTTGTCGAAAATCCCCGGCTCACGGTTGCCCGTGATGCCGCCGGGCACTGGTCGATTCCCGGCATTGCGGCAGGCAAGCAGCCGTCGCTGACGCCGCAGCAGATTCTCGACGGGCTGCGCCGTGTTGGTGAAGTCAAGATTCAGGGAGGCATCGTCAGTTGCGACGTCGCGAATGCAAAGCCCGCCGTGTGGAGCTTCGGCGACGTTGATGCCAGCTGGGACGGCGCCACGGCAAGCATCGCTCTGAAGCTGCCGGCAGTCGCCGGCAAAGGCGCGAGCGGCAGGATCACGATTGCGCGGCACGCGGTGCATCCGCGACGCTGGAACTGGCACGGCAGCCTGCGGCTGACAGGATTCAAGCTGGCCACCCTGCATGTTTTCGCGCCGCACCTGCCGCTCGTATTCCACGGCGGCGCGGTAGATGCGACGTTCACTGCCGCGGGGGTGAATACGCAGCCGACCGCGATCAGCGGTAACGTGCACCGGGCGGCGGGCACGGGCACTGACACCCTCGCGCTGAACGGGGACTGGCGGCGTGGCTCCGGCGGCAGCCTTACAATGAGCGCGCACAACGCCGACATCGCGTTTCCGCATCTGTTCCGCGGCCCGTTGCCGCTTGGTTCGGCAGACGTGCCGTTGACGTTCCGCCACGATGCCGACGGCTGGCACATTGCCAGTTCCAGGTTCCAGCTCGCGAACGCGGATATGACGGTGAACGGTCGCTTCAACGTCACGCTGCCGGCGGCCGGTGCCCCGGTGATCGACGTCGAGGCGCAGGCCGACGATATCGACCTCGTGCACAAGTCCCGCTACCTGCCGGTTGGCATCATGCCGCAGGAAGTCGTTGACTGGGTCGATCGCTCGGTCAAGAGTGGCAAAGTGCCGCGGGCGGCGGTGGTGTTTCGCGGCGCCGCCGATCATTTTCCGTTTACCGACGGCAGCGGCCTGTTCAAGGTCGATTTCACGATGCGCGACGCGCTTGTCAAGTTCGACCCGCACTGGCCGGCGGCCGAACATCTCGACGCCGATGTCGAATTCAAGAACGCCGGACTCACCGCGCAAACGACTGCCGGCACGATCAGCGGCATGCAGATCGCGGGCACCCGCGCAACCATCGCTGACCTCGCACGCGGCGAGTTGGTGGTGAAGGGCACGGCGCGCGGTGATGCGGCTCAGGCGGTCGATTTTCTGCGCACCTCGCCGATCGCAAAGCGCTTTGGCCCGTACATCGCCAAGACACGTGCTCACGGCAAGCTCTCCGTCGACGTCGCGCTCGACTTGCCGCTGGCGCATATCGACACATTTACGGTGCGCGGTAGCGCGCATCTCGACGGTGTCAGCGTCAAGCTCGACGAATTTGCCGAAGGCTTCGACGCGCTCGATGGAGAACTCGATTTCGCCAACACCGGCATGTCCAGCCCCGGCGGACTACGCGGACAGTTTCTCGATGCGCCGGTCGAGATTGCCGTCGCACCGGCGCGCAATGCCGATGCCACGCGAATTCGCATAGCAGGTAAAACGCAGGCCGCGGCGCTTGCCGGCTTGCTGGGTCGCGGTACCGGCAAGATCGCTGACGGCGCATTCTCATGGCGCGCACGCGTGCTGCTGCCGAATGACGTTTCCGCTGCCAGCCGCCAGCCGCTTACCGTCGATGTCCGTTCGGATTTGCAGGGTCTTGCGCTGGCACTGCCCACGCCGTTCGCCAAGACGGCCAAGCAGAAAGTAGCCACTGCGGCCAGCATCACCATTGCCGCGAGCGGCATGCGCATCGAGGCGCGTTACGGCGACGCCATACATGCCGCAGCGCGCTTCGCTGAAACCGGCGGCAGGACCGCGCTTGCGGCCGGCAGCATTCATTTCGGTCCGGAGCAGGCGAAGCTGCCGCCGCAGGGATTGTTGATCGACGGCTATCTCAACCAGGTGTCGCTTCCCGAGTGGCAGAAACTTGCGGGGCTTTTCGCCGGCGGCAGCGGCGGCGCTCCTGCGACGCTGCGGGTGAATCTGAAGATTGCCGGCCTCGAAGGCTATGGCCAGCATTTCGTGAACCTGACGGCCGGTGCCGTCAATGTCGCCGGCGGTTACCGCGTAACGCTGGGCGGACCGGATATCGCCGGCACGATCTTCGTGCCGGCTAAGGTCGATGACAAGCACCCGTACCGTGTCGACGTCGACCGGCTGCGACTTGACGCCAACTTCAAGCAGGCGACCCAGGGCGGGCAACTGTCTCCGACGTTGCTGCCGCCGCTCGATTTCACCGGCCGCACAGTTACTTTCGGCAAAGCCAGCCTCGGTCAGGTGACACTGAACCTCAGGACGCAAGCCAACGGCGTGAATCTCAAGCGTTTTGCGGCGGTGCAGCCGGGGCTTGCAATCGACGTGCACGGAGACTGGATCACCGGCAACGACGGCGAGCAGCACACGCATTTGAATGCGATCGTCACCAGCGATAACGCCGCCGCGGCGTTCGCGGCTCTCAACCTGCCGGCAGCGCTGGACGCCAAGAAGGCGCGCATCGATGCGAACTTCAACTGGGATGGGCCGCCGGGCCCTGATGTGCTTGGCCGGCTGGGCGGTACGATGACTCTGCATCTCGAAAATGGCCAGTTGACGGAAATCTCGCCAGGCGCGGCACGCCTGCTCGGGCTGCTGAGCCTGAATGCACTGCCGCGCCGGCTGCTGCTGAACTTCCGCGACGTGTTCAGCAAGGGCTTCAGCTTCGACACCATCGGTGGCAATTTCCTGTTGATCGACGGCAACGCCTACACGCACGATTTCCACTTGAGCAGCCCCGCGGTCGATGTACGCGTGATCGGCCGCGTCGGTCTCGGCAAGCAGGACTACGACGAGGTCGTTATTGTCAACACGAGCATTTCGTCGACGCTGCCGGTGGTCGGGGCGATCGCCGGCGGCCCGATTACCGGCGCAGCGCTGTTCTTGCTGACCGAGATTTTCAAACAGCCGCTGAAAAAAGCGACGCAAATCGAATATCACGTCACCGGCACGTGGGAGAATCCAACGCTGAACAAGATCGGCGGCGAAAAGCCGCCGGCGCCGAAGAAATCGGCTTCGCCGCCTGGCATGCATTGAATCGCCCCGGACCTGCCCTTACCCTATAGCGAATGAGTAACTCTCTCGAAATCGCCAGACAGGCTATCCTCGCCCCTTCCGGACTCGACGAAAACCAGCTTGCCGACGTGCTCGGCCGGCTGATGACGCGCAGCGTCGACAACGCCGACCTGTACTTCCAGCTCAGTCGCCAGGAGTCGTGGGCGCTCGAAGACAGCATCGTCAAGGAAGGCAGCCACAACATCGAGCAGGGCGTTGGCGTGCGCGCGATGAGCGGCGAGAAGACCGGCTTTGCATATTCGGACGAAATTGTGCTGCCTGCGCTGACGCAGGCTTCCGACATGGCGCGGGCGATCGCGAAGAGCGGCGGCAACGGCACGTTGCAGGCCTGGCGTCGCAGCGGTGCGATGCAGTTGTATGCACCGATCGACCCCCTCGGCACCATGAGCGATGCCGACAAGGTCGCGCTGCTCCAGCGCATCGATGCCGAAGCGCGGCGCATGGACCCGCGCGTCAAGCAGGTGATGATCACCCTCGCCGGCGGCAGCGACACGATCATGATCGCCGGCAGCGACGGTACGCTCGCCGGCGACGTCCGGCCGCTGGTACGCTTCAGCGTGCAGGTGATTGCAGAGCAGGACGGGCGGCGTGAAATTGGCTACGCCGGTGGCGGCGGCCGTTTCGGCTACGGTTACTTCGTCGATGAAGACCGTGCGCTGGCGCTGGCGCGCGAAGCGGTGCGCAGCGCGCTCATCAATCTCGAAGCCGAACCCGCGCCCGCCGGTACGATGACGGTCGTCCTCGGTCCCGGCTGGCCGGGGGTGCTGCTGCACGAAGCGATCGGTCACGGGCTTGAGGGCGATTTCAATCGCAAGGGGACTTCGGCATTCGCCGGGCGCCTGGGCGAGCGCGTCGCCAGCGAGCTGTGCACCGTCGTCG
>DASSOO010000111.1:0-4237 GCA_035700455.1 Gammaproteobacteria bacterium | reverse complement strand
CCTCGAACAACTCGCCCTTGCTCCCAATTTCCAGCCCGCCGATTCGGCTCATTCCACGGGCGCTCCAAGAGCCGGCCATCATGGCCGGCCAAGAACCAAGAGCTGTAGGAGCGGCTTCAGCCGCGATTTTATTGGGTCAATCCCGTGCGGCCACCACCTTCTCGCCACTGCCTTCCGCCGTCATGTTCCAATGCGCCCCATCCTGCGACTGCTGAAACAGTACTTCCACCTTCTTGTCGGAAATAAACTTGTACACGATCCGCTCGTGGACGATCTTGCCCTTGTGCGTCTGTGTCCACGTCTCGGTGCGGGTGTTGCCGTCGATTTGCATACGCACCGCGAACGGTTTGGTGTCGGCGCCGGAATTGAAGATTTCGTAGTGCCAGAACGATTTGTCGTGGGTGTTGTAGGTGTCGACCACGAGCGAATCGACGTGCTGCTTGCCCCAGTCGTTCGAAAAGCTGCACATCATGAACTGGTTGTTGGCCGACCAGCGGCAGTTTTCGTGCCAGATCCAATCCACCGCGGGCGACGTTTTCGTGGCCGGAAAGTGTCCGTGGTAGACCCACTCGCCGGCCGAGATATCCAGTTGCTTCAGCCTGGAGGCTGCCGGATTCGCGGCAAAAGCCGCAGCGGCGAACACGATCAGGGCAGGCAGGAGAGACGACAACGTCAATAATCTTTTCATCGCAAGGCTCCCGAAGTCAGTCCGGACAATGCCGCTCAGGTGGTTGGATACGTGCCAGGCAGCAGAATATCTCGATTGACCTGGCGGATATCGCGCACACCGCAGAAGGCCATCGACAGGTCGAGTTCGCGGCGGATGAGTTCCAGCACCTTCGTGACGCCGGCCTCGCCCAGCGCACCCAGGCCATAGATGTACGCGCGGCCGATCAGCGTGCCCTGCGCGCCGAGCGCAACCGCCTTGAGTACGTCCTGGCCCGAGCGGATGCCGCTGTCGAGCCAGACTTCGCAGCGCTTCCCGACCGCGTCGGCAATCGCCGGCAGCGCGGTGATCGATGACGGCGCGCCGTCGAGCTGGCGGCCGCCATGGTTGGAGACGACGATTGCATCCGCGCCGGTTTCAAGCGCAAGGCGCGCGTCCTCGGCGTCGAGAATGCCCTTGAGGATCAGCTTGCCGCCCCAGCGGCGCTTGATCCACTCGACGTCGTTCCAGTTGAGCGACGGATCGAATTCCTGTGACCATGCCGCCAGCGACGCCAGGTCGTGGACGCCCTTCGCGTGGCCGACGACGTTGCCGAAGCTGCGCCGGCGCGTGCGCGCCATGCCGGCGCACCAGCGCGGCTTGGTCATGAGGTTGAGCAGGTTTGCGAGCGTCGGTTTCGGCGGTACCGACAGCCCGTTCTTGATGTCCTTGTGCCGCTGGCCGAGGATCTGCAGGTCGAGCGTCAGCACCAGCGCCGAGCAGCCGGCGGCCTTCGCGCGGTCGATCAGGCGGCCGATGAACTCGCGATCCTTCATCACGTAAAGCTGGAACCAGAACGGCTTGCCGGTGAATGCCGCCACGTCTTCGATCGAGCACACACTCATTGTCGACAGCGTGAACGGCACGCCGAACGCCGCGGCCGCACGCGCCGCCAGCATCTCGCCGTTCGCATGCTGCATACCGGCGAGACCCACCGGTGCGAGCGCGACCGGCATCGCAACTTCCTTTCCCAGCATCGTGGAGCGGACACTGCGATTTGCGATATCGACTGCGACGCGCTGGCGCAGCTTGATGCGACCGAAGTCGTCGAGGTTGGCGCGGTACGTACTTTCGGTCCACGACCCGGAGTCGCAATAATCGAAGAACATCCGCGGCACACGCCGGCGGTACAGCATGCGCAGGTCTTCAACACACGTGACTGGAGTCATGCAGGACCTTTATCGAATTCCTTCTGTCCTTCCCGCGAAGGCGGCAACCCTTCTTATTGATTCGCTTCCGGATATCCGCTTTTGCCGGAACACGGGAAGACTTTGTTCAGGCCATTCTACGGTATTGCGCGATGACATCGTGCCTGCTCCAGCTCTACGCCTGGGCATATAAAAAAAGGGCGGCCCTTGCGGGTCGCCCTTTTTTCGGGACGTCACCAAACCAGTGACGTCAGCCGCTTACCAGCGACCGGCAGTCGCGCGAGGCTTCTTTTCCTCGGCCATGTTGACGCGCATCGGACGGCCGCCGTTGTCAGCGCCGTTGAGCGCCTTGATAGCCGCTTCGGCTTCGGCCTGATCCATCTCGACAAAGCCAAAGCCGCGGGGGCGGCCGGTTTCGCGATCGGCGATCAGCTTGACCGAAGGCACGGTACCGTGCGTCTCGAACAACGAGCGCACGTCGTCTTCGGTGGCGCTAAACGGAAGGTTACCAACATAAATAGACTTGGACATAAACATTTACCTGATTGAGCAAAGGAGCTCCAGCTACTTCGCTGAAGCTCCAAAACAAATAACCCTGCCTTACGGGCCAGGGTTTTTAGGGCTGAATCCGGAATAGCAGAGGGTGCGGGACCTCCCGCACGTTCGGCTACTATACAGGTTTCCGCGGGAAAAGGCGCCGACTATTTCGCGCTTCGCCGCCCGCACAACAGAAGGGGAACAAACATCAGCGGTCACATTCTCCTGCTGCTCGCCGCCGCCTTTTGCGGCGGTGCGCTCAACGCCGCGGCCGGCGGCGGCACATTTCTCACCTTGCCGTCGCTGATGCTTGTCGGCGTACCGCCGGTGGCGGCGAACGCGACCAGCACGGTCGCGTTGTTGCCGGGCTACGTTGCCAGCGCCTGGGGCTTTCGCGAAGACCTGCGCGGCCGGCGCGACGTGCGCCTGTGGCCGATCGTGTTTGCAAGTCTCGCCGGCGGTGTGATCGGTGCAGTGCTTTTGCTGTATACGTCGAACGCGGCGTTCCGCGTCATCGTGCCATGGCTGATGCTGGTCGCGACATTGTGGTTCGCGCTGTGGCCGCTTGTCGAGACTCGCCTTGGCAGCACAGCCGGCGCCGGCACGGCAACGACGTTTGCCGGCGTACTTGCCGTGTCGATCTACGGCGGCTATTTCAACGGCGGCCTCGGCATCATCCTGCTCGCACTGCTGGGCGCGCTCGGCTTTGCCGATCTCAATCACATGAACGGGATCAAAAGCCTGATTTCCGCAATACTGACGGCGATTGCTGTGGTCGTTTATGTCCTCGGCAGTGCCGTTGTCTGGGCGGATGCGGCGCTAATGATGGCCGCCGCCATTGCCGGCGGCTATGCCGGCGCCCGCTGGGCGCGCCGCGTGCCGCCGACGTATCTGCGCTACGGCATCGTCGCCGTCGGTGCGACGATGACGGCTGCGTTTTTCGTCAGGTGGTAGCCGATTGACATCATTCCCGCAAAGACGGGAAAGACAAAAAAAGCGGAGCTTCAAATTACGCCGTCAACGCGCCTTCACGTTCGAGCCGTGCCAGCAGCAGGTGGAAGTAAACGAGACCGGCGTATTTGCGCCAGCGCTGCAGCGCGCGATTCGTGCTGTCGTAATCCGGCAGCTTGTCGCCCAGGCCGAGCCAGCGCTCCAGTCCACGGCGCGCGCCGACGTCATCGCCCGGAAAAATGTGCGTGCGGCCGAGTCCGCGGAGCAGCACGTATTCCGCGCTCCAGCGGCCGATGCCGCGCAGTCCGAGCAGGATCGCCAGTGCATCGTCATCCGGCGCCGCTTCCAGCGCCCGCACATCGATTTCGCCGGCCGCAAGCCCGGCGCCGAGCTCGATAATCGCGCGCGCCTTCTGGCGGCTGAACTTGACCGCGCGCAAGTCTTCCGGTGCGAGTTTGGCGAGCGTCTGCGGCAGCGGAAACGCCTGCATTGCGTCGGCGCCGCTCGTTGCCGTCCTGCCATACTTCGCCGTCAGCAGGTTGAGCAAATGAATGCCGACGTCGAGGCTCATCTGCTGGCAGGCGATAGCGTTGACGAGTGCCTCGAACAAACTCGGGTACCGTGGCGGGCGCATGCCGCGAAAGCGTTCCGCGAGCGGGCCGAGGCGCTTGTCTTTTTTTGCGTCGGCGTAAAAGTCGCCCAGGTCCACCGAGAGCCCCAGCATCCGGTCGAGCATTGCGCGTGCAAACGGAATGTCGGCGTCCGAGGCTTTGCGGCCGCTGATTTCCACGTCAAGGCGCGGCCGCATGGAACTTCCCGATTGGCTGACGGCGAGCGCAATAGTATGGCCGTTGCAGCTCAGCACGCGGCGGTAGACCTGTCCGTCCCAGCGGTC
>DASSOO010000110.1:0-5705 GCA_035700455.1 Gammaproteobacteria bacterium | reverse complement strand
GAAAAGCGCGCCGGCGCGCCACCGCCGGCGCAGCCACTGCCGGCACTGAAGCTGATCGCCGGCAGCCGCTTCGGCTTGCGCACCATCGCGGCGACGATGCTGCGCCGCTATCGCCGCCGCACGGTACTCGGTCTCGTGCTGATGGCGTCGCAGGCGTTCCTGTACAACGCTATCTTTTTCACGTATGCGCTGGTGCTGACGCACTTCTACGCCGTGCCGGCTGCCGATGCCGGCCTTTATCTGTTGCCGTTTGCGGCCGGCAACTTTCTTGGGCCGCTGCTGCTTGGCCGCTGGTTCGACACGCTCGGGCGCAAGCCGATGATCGCCGGTACGTACGCGCTGTCGGCGCTGCTGTTGATCGCAACCGGGGCGCTGTTTGCGCATGGCATGTTGTCCGCGCTGGAGCAGACCGTCGCCTGGAGCGTGATTTTTTTCTTTGCCTCTGCGGCCGCGAGTGCTGCTTATCTCACCGTCAGCGAGATCTTTCCGCTCGAAATCCGTGCGCAGGCTATCGCGGTTTTTTATGCGTTCGGTACGGCCGTCGGCGGATTGCTAGCACCATGGCTGTTCGGCATCTTGATCGGTACCGGTTCGCGTATCGCGGTTCTTGGCGGCTACGTCGTCGCGGCGCTGTTGATGCTGGGTGCGGCGATTGTCGAGGTCGTGATCGGCATACCGGCGGAACGGCGGCCTCTCGAAGCCGTGGCTGCGCCGTTATCGGCAGTGGAAGACCCATGACCCAGGAATCAGAAATCCGCGTGTTCACGATCGGGCATTCCACGCGTTCGCTTGAAGCCTTCATCGGCCTGCTTGCGGCGCATAACGTCGAGTGTTTGATGGACGTGCGCACGGTACCGCGTTCGCGGCGAAACCCGCAGTTCAATCGCGAGAGCCTGCCCAGCGCGCTCAGCGCCGCGGGAGTCGGCTACGTGCACGAAAGTGCGCTCGGCGGGCTGCGCAAGACACGGGCCGATTCGCCTAATACCGGCTGGCGCAACGCAAGCTTTCGCGGTTATGCCGATTACATGCAGACGCCGGAATTTGCACAGGGTGTTGCGCGCCTGGTCGAAATCGCAGCGCGCAAGCGCACCGCCATTATGTGTGCAGAAGCAGTGCCGTGGCGCTGTCACCGTTCGTTGATAGCCGACGCACTCGTGGTGCGCGGGATCGCCGTCGAGCACATTCTCAGCGGCGAGCGCACGATGCCTCACACACTTACCGGCTTTGCGGTCGTGGAAAACGAGCGCATCCGGTACCCGGGTCCGGATCAGGCAAGCGGGGATCTATTTGGCGACAGCGATTAGTGCCGGCTGTTGCGGTGCGGCCGAAAAGTGATGTCGAACCAAAGCGTCCAGGTCTTGCCGCCGTCGATGGATCGATGCGCGACTTCGCGTACGCCGCCTTCGACCGGCATCCAAAACGCCTTGACAAGGCGGCTGCGGCCGCTGGCGTCTCGGTCTGTGCCGGCAAGCATCATGCGGCCATTCCTGAACTGACCTTCGATGACGAGTAATTGGCCACGATTCGTGACCCATGTCTGATGCCAGACTTTGCGGGCCGCGTCGTAGATACTGAAACTGCGCCCGATCAGGCCGTCGCTTTGCCGGTAGACTTCGCGCACCACGCAGTCGCCGAGGATGATGTCGACACGGTTACGCGCGATGGGTTTATCCGGCTCGCTTGAGTCATAGGCGTCCCAGTCGCCGGCCCAGAAGTTGAACTGGCGATAGGCGGGCGCGGTGCAATTGCGGGTATGTCCCGGTGCCGCAAAGCAGGTAGATGCGCCGACAAGGCTCAACAAGATAACAGTCAAACGGATTTTCATGCTGCGCTCCCAATGGATGTGGTTGCTCGCCAGACTGGCCCTGCTGCAGCAACGCGCCATGCTGTTGGCGCAGCAGCACTTCGTCTGTAGCGCCGGCCGGGACAAGGTCCTGCAGATTGGTCATGACGCCATTCCTGCCAGATGAAGACACAGGGTGTCGCCGATTGCTCGCCGTTTTCGGACGCCGATACTGTGGCGGACGATCGGGTCCGAAAATGGCTAATTTCGGGATTCGCCGGGTGTAAGCTACGCACCCATGAAGCTTGACTTCAAACTCTGCGAACGCGCGCGGCAGTTACGCGACCCGCGATTCGACGGCCGTTTTTTTATTGCCGTCACGAGCACCGGCATCTACTGTCGGCCGATCTGCCCGGCTCCCTCGTCGAAGCGTGCCAACGTCCGTTATTACCCGACCGCGGCGGCGGCCGCGGAGGCGGGTTTTCGCCCGTGCCTGCGCTGCCGGCCGGAGGCGGCGCCCGGTACGCCGGCATGGCTTGGTACTTCCGCGACCGTCAACCGCGGGTTGCGCCTGATCGCCGAGGGCGCGCTGGACGACGGCAACGTCGACTTGCTGGCGAAGCGCCTGGGTGTCGGTGCGCGGCATTTGCACCGTTTATTCGTACGCCACCTTGGCGCGTCGCCGCTCGCAGTCGCACAGACGCGGCGGCTGCACTTCGCCAAGAAATTGCTGGACGAAACAAATTTGTCGATGGCCGAAGTCGCGTTCGCGGCCGGCTACGGCAGCGTGCGGCGCTTCAACGACAGCGTTCGCAAAACCTACCAGCGCACGCCGTCGCAACTGCGGCACCTGCGAAAATCCACCGCGGTTTCGCGAAATGAACAATATGAATTTCAGCTCGCCTATCGCCCGCCGTACGAATGGGACGCGCTGCTGAATTTTCTCGCCGCGCGCGCAACGCCCGGTGTCGAGACGGTCACCGACGGCGTTTACCGGCGCAGCGTTGCTCTCGACGGGCAGCATGGCGTGATTGAAATCGGTCATGCGCCCCAGGCGCGTGCTTTAAAATTGCGGATTCGTTTTCCGGAGCCCGCGGCTCTGCTCACGATCGTCGCGCGCGTGCGGCGCATGTTCGATCTCGAAGCCGACCCCGACACGATCGTGCGGCATTTCCGGCAAGACCCGTTGATCGGCGCGCTGGTTCGGCGCCACCCGGGATTGCGAATCCCCGGCGCATGGAACGGGTTCGAGCTGGCGGTACGGGCGATTGTGGGTCAGCAGGTCACTGTCGCCGGCGCAAGCCGATGCGCCGGACGGCTGGCGGAGCGATACGGCCAGCCGCTGGCGCTCGCGGATGCCGAATTAACGCGAATTTTCCCGGTGCCGGCGGCGCTCGCGACGGCTTCGCTCGATGGGATGCCGGCTGCGCGGGCGCGGGCTGTCGGCGCGCTCGCGCAAGCCGTCGCGGCGGACGAGTTGCGGATCGAACCCGACGCATCGCCGGAACTGTTGCTTGAGCAGCTCAAGTCCATCCCCGGAATCGGCGATTGGACGGCCCAGTACATCGCGATGCGCGCGCTCGGCGAACCGGACGCGCTGCCGGCCGCCGACCTGATGCTGCTGCGCGCGGCCGGCAACGGCAGCGCGCTCAAGCCGAATCAACTCATTGCTCGTGCCGAAGCCTGGCGCCCGTGGCGCGCGTACGCGGCCATGCATCTGTGGCATTCGATCGCGAGCGCAAATGATCTATGAGGACGTGATATGTACTTCTGCACCACCCGAAGCCCGATTGGCAAATTGCTGCTGGCCGGTGACGGGGAGCATCTGAAGCTGATCAGCTTCGAAGCGGGCCGCTATTCGCAACCGCCGCAACCGGACTGGACGCAGGATGACAAGCCGTTTGCCGACGTGATCCAACAGCTCGACGAATACTTTTCAGGCACCCGTCGTCGCTTCGATCTGCCGTTGCAGCCCGACGGGACTCCCTTTCAGAAAACGGTGTGGCAGGCGCTGCTGGATATTCCCTATGGCGCAACGGAGTCCTACGGCACGGTTGCCAAACGCATCGGCAGGCCCAAGGCCGTGCGCGCAGTTGGTCTCAGCAACGGACGCAACCCGATTCCCATCGTCATTCCGTGCCATCGCGTCATCGGCGCCGATGGCAGCCTCACCGGCTACGGCGGCGGATTGTGGATCAAGGAACAACTGCTGACGCTGGAGTGCACACAGAGGCCACTGCTTTGATGTTGCTGTCATTCACCCGCGAACCGCCTGTACGAAGTGCCGGCCGATCAGGGGCGAGAATACAGAAAGAGCTGCTTCAATAAAGTATTCGCGCCCGGATCGTTCCTTCGATTTTCTTCATGTCCGCCAGCACCGGCTTTGAATAGTGCCGGTCGATGTCGGTGATGACGTAGCCGATCTGCTCGTCGGTTTTCAGGTACTGCCCGACAACGTTCACATTGTCGGCGGCGAGCACGCGGTTGATCTGCGCGAGGATGCCGGGGACGTTGCGGTGCACGTGAATCAATCGATGCGCGCCGGCAAACGGCGGCAGTTGCAGGTTGGGGAAATTGACGCTGTTCATTGTCGCGCCGGTGTTGATGTAGCCGATCAGTTTATCGGCGACGAAGCGGCCGATGTCTGCCTGCGCTTCCAGCGTGCTGCCGCCGATGTGCGGCGTGAGCACGACGTTCTTGAGTTCGCGCAGTGGCGAGTCGAACGGCTGATCGTTGCCGGCCGGTTCCTGTGGAAAAACGTCGACGCCGGCGCCGCGCAGGTGGCCGGATCCGATTGCCGCGCGCAGCGCGTCGACGTCGACGACGTAGCCGCGGCTCAGGTTGAGGAAGATCGCGCCGGGTTTCATCGCCTCGAACTCGGTGCGGCCGAAGAGGCCCTTGTTTGCCGCGCGACCGTCGACGTGCACGCTCACCGCGTCCGCAGCCGACAACAGCTCGCCCAGCGTCGCGCAACGCCGCGCTGTACCCAGGGCGAGTTTTTCCTGGACGTCGTAAAAGACAACGTGCATACCGAGTGCCTCGGCGACGACCGACAACTGCATGCCGATATTGCCGTAGCCGACGATGCCGAGCGTCTTCCCGCGCACTTCGAAGCTGCCGGCGGCACTTTTCTGCCAGACGCCCGCGTGCATCGCGCGCAGCTTGTCGGGGATATTGCGCATCAGCATGATGATTTCGGCGATCGCGAGTTCAACTACCGAGCGCGTGTTGCTGAATGGTGCGTTGAATGCGGCGACGCCGCGGCGCGCGCAGGCACCGAGATCGATCTGGTTGGTGCCGATGCAGAACGCGCCGACGGCCAGCAGCCGTTTTGCATGCGCGAGCACGCCATCGGTGATTTGCGTCTTGGAGCGAATCCCGATGATCGACGCGCGCGCGATCGCGCTTTTGAGCTCCTCTTCGCCGAGGCTCGCCGGCAGCGTCTTGACGCGATAACCTTCGCGCCTGAAAGTGTCGACGGCATCGCGATGAATATTTTCGAGCAACAGCACGTCGATGCGGTTCTTCGGATACGACACCGACGGTCGCAGACCGAGGTCGAACAGGATTTCGTCGAGGTTCGGCGCGACCCGGTCGGCGGCTTCGACGACGCGCGTCCGGCTGACGGTTTCGGTAAAGGCATAGAAGCGCTCGGCGAGCCCGGCCGTGCACACGCGGTAGTCGGTCCAGCCGTCGCCGATCATGATGACGCGCCCCTCCAGATTCAGTTCGCGCACGGCGAGTTCCTTGCCATTCTCGTTCGCAAGCACATTGGTGCCGTCGAAGCCGGTAATGTTGCCGTCGCCGTCGAAGGTGAACGTGTTGGCGCGCAGCCGCTCCGGAGACAAACCAAGTTCCGCGATTACCGGGTCGATAACTTCGCGAAAGCCTGACGACAACACATAGATGCGCTCCCTGCAGT
>DASSOO010000109.1:0-4610 GCA_035700455.1 Gammaproteobacteria bacterium | reverse complement strand
CGCGGCGACGATGCGCGGATGGCGATGGCCCAGCAGGCACGTCCACCACGAGCTGATCGCGTCGAGATAACGCTTGCCGTCGTGCCCGGTCAGCCACGCGCCTTCGGCGCTCGCGATCGGCAGCATCGGCAGCGTTTCATGGTCGTGCATCTGTGTGCACGGATGCCAGATCACGGCGAGATCGCGCGCTGCCAGGGCCGCAGCTTCGGAGGGAATCATGGCTGCTATGATCCGGGCCTGACCCGCTGCCGCACAAGCCTCGCCATGCACAGCAAACGCCGAGCCGTCCCGCGCCCGATTCGCGGATTCACGTTGATCGAGATTCTGGTCGTGGTCGTCATCCTCGGCATTCTCGCGGCCATCATCGTGCCGAAGGTGATGAGCAAGCCGGACCAGGCGCGCGTCACCAAGGCCAAGCAGGATGTTCGCGCAATCGAGTCGGCGCTCAACCTGTACAAGCTCGACAACTACGTCTATCCGACGACCGACCAGGGGCTCGACGCGCTGGTCAAGAAGCCGACGACGAATCCGATTCCGCCGCACTGGAATCCCGACGGCTACCTCGAACGCCTGCCGATCGATCCGTGGGGCCACCCGTACCAGTACCTGAACCCGGGCACGCACGGGACCATCGACATTTACTCGTTTGGTGCCGACGGCCAGCCCGGCGGCGACGGCATCAACGCCGACATCGGCAACTGGAACCTGAATTGACAGAGCGTCGGAACAAGCAGCTTCGCCGGGAGCGCGGCCTGACGCTGACGGAAATCCTGGTGGTGCTGGTGATTATCGCGGTCGTGGCCGGGGTCGCAGTACTCGCGACTACGTCGTTTGGCGGCGATCCGCCGCAGGAGCGCAGCGCGCGCCGTATCGCCGCGCTGATCGAGCTCGCGTCGCAGAACGCGGTCATGGAAGGCCGCGAGTACGGTCTCGAGATCAAGCCGCACAGCTATCGTTTTTTGCGCTACGACGGCGCGACCTGGCAGCCGGTCAGCGACGACCCGACCTTTCGTGAGCGTCACGTCGACGACGGCGTCACGCTGAATCTGCAGCTTGAAGGCCACCCGGTCGTGCTGCCGAAGCCGGCAACCGCAATGATGGCACCCGGCACCGCGAGTATCGTGAATTCCGATTCGCAGACGACGGACATCAACACGCCGCGACCGGATATCGTCGCGCTGTCGAGTGGCGAACTTACCCCGTTCGATCTCACCGTCGTCGGCGCCAAACCGGATCTCAGCTATCATGTGCGCGGGCACATGAACGGCAAGGTGCAGTTGATCCCGCCGGGCTCCGAGCAACTGAATCAATAGTTCGATCCGCCTCGCCGTTAACGGCCGCATGATGCACAACAATGGCTTCCGTCTCCTCCGCCGCGACAACCTGATCGCCCGCCGGGCGCCGTTCTTTCCCCGAACCCCGAACCTCGAACCCCGTACCCTGCGCGCGCAGCGCGCTTTTACCCTCATCGAGGTCCTGATCGCGCTCGCGATTCTCGGCATCGGCATGCTCGGTGTCATCTCGACCGTCGGCCGCGGCACGCGCACTGCACTCGACCTCAAGGAGCGGACCTTCGCGCACTGGGTAGCGATGAACGAAGCGGCGCGCCTGCGCACCGCGCCGCAGTGGCCGGATACCGGCAGCGTCAACGGCACCGAAATCCTCGGCGGCGAAACCTGGCGCTGGACCGCCGACATCACCAAGACGGTCGATCCGGATCTGCGCCGCGCCGACATCGAGGTGGCCCGCGACGCCGACCCCGACGCGACGGTATCAAGCCTTATTGTCTTTATCGGCCGCCCGATACAGCCGACCCTGCCCCGCAGCGCCGAACCGCCCCCCGACAAGCAGGGCAGCCCATGATCCGGACTTGCAGCGGACGTCAGTGTCGCGATTGCGACAAGGCACTTCGGGTCCCCGGTCCCGGATCCCGGGTCCCGTTTTCTTGTTTCCGGTTCCCGGTCTCCCCCCGAACCCCGAGCCCCGAACCCCGAACCCCGCGCGCGCAGCGCGCGTTCACCCTTATCGAAATCCTCGTCGCCATCGCGGTGTTCGCGGTTGTCGCCGCGATGGCCTACGGCGGCCTGAACGGCATCCTGCGCCAGCGCGACCAGACCCGCGCGACGATGGAGCGGCTGCGCGCGGTGCAACAGGCGCTGACGATTGTCGGCCGCGATCTCACGCAGGCGGCGCCGCGTTCGATCCGCGATACCGTCGATGCCGCCCGCCGCCCTGCGTTCGCCGGCGCCGACCAGAACATCCCGCCGCTGGTGCTGACGCGCGGCGGCTGGAGCAATCCGCTCGGCGAGGCGCGCAGCACGCTCGAGCGCGTCGCTTATACGATCGACGACGGCAAGCTGGTGCGTTTGACGTGGCCGGAACTCGACCGCTCGCTGGAGCACGACCCGCTGCGCCAGGTGCTGTTGAACGACGCCACGAACCTGCAACTGCAGTTCATGGATCCGGCAGGCGAATGGCAGAACCAGTGGCCGCCGCTCAACCAGCCGCCGGAGCAATACCTGGAACGCCTGCCGCGCGCCGTCGAAATCACGCTCGAACTCAAAGATCTCGGCGTTATCACCCGCATCTTCGAGCTGCCATGATCCGCTCCCGTTCCTCCGCACGAGCCCCGGTTCGCGGGTCCCGGTTCCCGTTCTTCCCCCGAACCCCGGACCCCGAACCCCGAACCCCGTTGCGCAAGCAACGTGGCGTCGCCGTCCTCGTCGCCCTCGTCGTACTCGCGATCTGCGCCAGCCTTGCCGCATCCATGCTCTGGGATCGCAACCTCGACGTGCGCCGCACGGCGAACATTCTGTATCTCGACCAGGCGCGCGAGTATGCGCTCGGTGCGGAAGCCTGGGCGGAGCAGATTCTGCGGCGCGATCTGCAAAACAGCCAGACCGATACGCTGGGCGAAAAGTGGGCGACACAACTGCCGGCGCTGCCGATCGAAGGCGGCGCGCTCACCGGCCGGCTCATCGACGCGCAGGGCCTGTTCAATCTCAACAGCCTCGTCGATGCCAAGGGGAAACGTAACGCGGCGGCGTTTGCGCAATTTCAGCGCCTGCTCGTAGCGTTGCAGATCAAACCGGACATCGCCGCCGCGGTTACCGACTGGATCGATGCCGACCCGACGCCGATCTTTCCCGGCGGCGGCGAGGATGAATATTACGCCGCGCTCCAGGTGCCGTACCTTGCCGCCGATCAGCCGATGACGAGTGTCAGCGAACTGCTGCTGGTGAAGGGCGTGAGCTACGACGACTACCAGAAGCTCCTGCCCTACGTTGCCGTGCTGCCGGACAGCACCGCGACAATCAACGTCAACACTGCGCCGTGGCCGGTCATTATGTCGCTCGCACCGAACATTTCCCCGGCGCAGGCACAGCAACTCGTAGCGCAGCGCGGGCCGAACGGTTTCCAATCGATAGCACAGTTTCAGAGTCTGCTGACCCAGCGCGTGGCCGCCGCCGGCATCGGCCTCGCAAGCCAGTTTTTTCGCCTGACGGCGAGCGTCAAGATTGGCAGTTCACAGTTGACCATGTACAGTCTGCTGGAGCGTGACCGGACCGGGGCCACGCATTGTATTCGACGCACGTTTGGAACGCTGTGATGGCGGAACGCTTAGGTATACGTTTACACGACGACGGACCGGTCGAGTGGCTGGTGCTGGACGAGCACGGCAACCGCATCGGCGCGATTCAGCGCGACACGCTGGATGCAATCGCACCGCAGGCCGCGGGCCGGCGCGTCACCGTGTTCGTACCCACCGCGGCGGTGACGCTGACCAGCGCTACGCTGCCGAGCCAGAACGCACAGCGGATTGCGCAGGCATTGCCGTTCGCGCTCGAAGAACGCCTGTCCGAAGATATCGAGGACCTGCATTTTGCCGCCGGCCCGGTGCGTGCCGACGGCAGCCGCGCAGTGGCCGTCGTCAGGCACGCAGCAATGGATAGCTGGCTCGCCGCGCTCGCGGACGCCGGCATCAAGCCTGACCTGCTTCTGCCGGACGTCTTCGCACTGCCATACAAACCCGACACGTGGCAGATCGCGGCGGAGCCGGACAGCATGTGCGTGCGTATCGACGCAAGCGCCGGTTTCGCTGCCGATATGGACATGGCCGCGACGCTGCTCGCGCTGAAGCTCGAGGAAGCCGGTGCCGACGAGCGCCCGCAGGCAGTCGCGATTTGCGCTGCCGATCCGGACGATCCCGCGGCTATGGCGATCGCCGCCGTTTGCGCGGCGGCCGGTATCGACAATGTCGATGTCGAAGCCCTGCCGGACGGCAGTTTGTTGAGCAGCGCGGCGGCCGGCATTACCGCTTCCGCGGGATTCAATCTTTTGCAGGGCGCCTACCGCCCGCGCAGCGACTGGGAACGGCGCTGGCGCCGCTGGCGACCGGCCGCGGTGCTTGCCGCGGCGTGGATAGTGCTTGTAATTGCCTGGCAAGGCGTCGATTTCTATCAGTTGCACCGTCGCGATGCGGCGCTCAAGGCCGAAATTGCAAAAACATTTCATCAGGCACTGCCGGACGTACAGCGCATGAGCGATCCGCGGGCGCAAATGACTTCGCGGCTGCGGGCGCTCGAAGGCGCCGGCAACGGTACGTCGAG
>DASSOO010000108.1:0-5184 GCA_035700455.1 Gammaproteobacteria bacterium | reverse complement strand
CGCTGCCAGCGCAATCTCGTCGGCCTGACGGTACACGTGTATCCACCCGAACCCGTATTCGCCGGCGAACCGCTGCACTTTACCCTGCTCCTGCGTCACAGCGGCCGCCAGCAGCGGCTCGCGATCAGCGGCGCCGCCGAAACTGTCGACGTGCCGCCGGGGCGAAGCGTGACGGTCGAGCTTGCGCAAAAAACGACACGGCGCGGGCACCAGCCGTTGCAGCGCTTCGCGCTCGCGACCACGTTTCCGCTTGGGCTGTTTCGCGCCTGGGTGTGGATCAACGCCGACGTCGCCGGCCTCGCCTGGCCAAGGCCGGCCGATGAAGCGGCGCCGAATGTAGCCCGCCCCGGTGGCGACGCGGGCACCGGCAGCGGCACCGTCGACGGCGACGATTTCGCCGGACTGCGCGACTGGCGCACCGGCGATTCCATCCAGCACATCGACTGGCGCGCATTGGCACGCGGCCGCGGGCTGCTGACGAAGCAGTTCGCCTCGGCACCGCCGGCGGTGCGCGATTACGATCTCGCGACACTCGCCGCATTGCCACTGGAAACGGCGATCGCGCAACTCGCGCGCAGTGTGCTGGATGCCGACGCCGCCGGCGAGGCGTGTACTCTCAGGCTCGGCAAGCAGGTCTTCGGACCCGATACCGGCCGCGCCCACCGCGACCGCTGTCTCACCGCGCTTGCATTGTACGGCAGCGCCGATGGCTGAGCGCGGCGGCGAGCCCCTGCTTCGGCGGCGCCAGCTCGGCTGGTCGCTGCTGGCGTTGCTGGCGATGCTCGCGCCCGCGATCGGCCACGTGCGTCCATGGGTGACGATTCTCGTGGGTGCGCTGGTCGTCTGGCGTCTCGGGCACGCATTTTACGGCTGGCCGCTGCCGGGGCGACTGCTGCGCGGCGCGTTGACACTCGGCGTGCTGCTTGCGGTCTACCTCACCTACCGTACGCTCAACGGCATTGTCGCCGGCAGTGCGCTGTTAATCGCGATGGCCGGCCTCAAACTCATCGAAAGCCGCACGCGCCGCGACTGGTTCCTCCTGCTGGTAATTGCGCTGTTCATCGGTCTTGCCGATTTTCTGTACGCGCCGGAAATCGCCCTCGCCGGCTATATGCTGCCCGCGTTGTGGCTGGTGGTCACCGCGCTGATCGTCGTCGGCTACGGCCGCGATCTGCATCCGCGCCAAGCCGGCGCGACAGCGCTCGGTCTGCTGCTGCCGGCGGTACCGGTTGCAGCCGTGCTGTTCATCGTGTTCCCGCGCATACCGGGTCCGCTGTGGGGGTTGCCGGCGACGAGCGGCGCGAGCGCGGGCGTCGGCGACACGATGGCACCCGGCAGCATCAGCCAATTGGCCGCGTCCGGCCGCGTTGCTTTCCGCGTCAAGTTCGATGGTACGCCTCCGGCGGCAATACCTTACTGGCGCGGACCGGTACTGCATCATTTTGAGGATGGCGTCTGGAGCCGCGGAGCTACGACACCGGTGAGCCTGCACTGGCGGCTGCGCGGCCCGCCGCTGCGCTACACCGTCACCCTGGAACCGGACGATCGTCGCTGGCTGTATGCGCTGCCGCTTGCCGTGAGCTGGCCGCACGATACGGCGTTGAGCGGCGACTACACGCTCTACGCGCACCAGCCGGTGCGGGAGCGCCGTCGCTATACCGTGGTGTCGTATCCGCAGGCCGTCGAGGGGCTCGACGCATCGCAGACCGAACTCGCGCGCGACCTGCAACTGCCGGCAGGCGCCAATCCGCGCGCCTTGGCATTGGCACATGAATGGCGGCACGAATCGCCATCGCCGCAGGCGATCGTAAAACGTGCGCTCGCGTTATTCAGCGATGGCAATTTTTATTACACTCTGTCGCCGCCGCCGCTCCCCGCGCGTGGCGGCATCGACAAATTCCTGTTCGACACACGCCGCGGCTTTTGCGGCCACTACGCAAGCGCGTTTACATTCCTGATGCGTGCGGCCGGCATCCCGGCGCGCGTAGTGACCGGCTATGCCGGCGGTGAACGCAACCCTATTGACGGCTACTGGGTCGTGCGCGACGCGCAGGCGCATGCCTGGTCGGAGGTCTGGCTTCCGCACCGGGGCTGGGTGCGCGTCGACCCGACTGCGGCATTGCCGGTAAGCAGCATAGACAGCGAAACCGCGCAAATCATTGGCGACACGGCCGGCGTGCAGGTCGCCAGCGGCGACTGGCTGCGACACGCGGGCTACTTGTGGGATGCGGCAAATACGCTGTGGAACCAGTGGGTGCTGGGCTACGGGCCGCTGCTGCAGAAGGCGGCATTCGCGCATCTCGGTATCGATTACGGCCGCGGCACCGTCGTCGCGCTGATCATGCTGTTGGCGTTCGTCGCGGTCTTCGCGTTAACCGGCGGCTGGTTTATCTGGCGCTCGTGGCCGGCGCGTGCCGAACCCGCCATCCGCCTTTACAATCACTTCTGCGGCAAGCTCGAAGGTGTCGGTATTCACCGCCGGCACAATGAAGGGCCACTCGACTTTGCCGCGCGCGCCAGTTTGCAGCGCCCCGACTGCGCAACGCCAATCAACCTCATAACCCGGCTATACGTCGCGCTCCGCTACCACTCGCGGCCGCCGGAAAAAAGCCTGCGACGTCTCGCCGCCGCAATCGCACGCTTTCAGCCGGAAAGGAGGATTTAGGAAGGTAATCGGTAATGGGTAATGGGTAATGGGTAATGGGTAACGGGAAAGGACCGAAGTGTTCTTGTTCTTGACCTATAACCCATAACCTATTACCCATGATCTTTATGACCCATTACCGTCCTTTTACCTTCTTTTCCACGAACTCGCGTGCCGCATCCGCCGGAAGCGGCGGGCTCAGCATGAAGCCCTGCATGATGTGACAACCTATCGAACGCAGGTAATCCATCTGCACTTCGGTTTCGACACCTTCCGCGATCAACGTAAGGTCGAGACTTTCGGCCATTGACACGATAGCCGCTGCAATCGACGTGCCGGTGCTGCTCGTGTGGATATCGTGAACGAACGCGTAATCGAGCTTGAGCGTGTTGATCGGCAAACGCCGCAAGTAGCTCAGTGAGGCGTAACCGGTACCAAAGTCGTCGATGGCTGCGGTAATGCCGTGTCGGCCGAGCTCACGTAACCGGCGCGCCGTCTCCTCGGAGTTTTTCATTACCATCTCCTCCGTGATCTCGATCTCGAGTGCGCCGCTCGGCAGGCCGAATTCGTGCAGCACGCCGGCAATCGTCGCCGCGAGGTTCGGCTGCTCGAACTGACGCGCCGACAGGTTGACCGAAACCCGCACCGGCAGCACGCTCTCGGCACGCCAGTGGCTCATTTCGCGGCAGGCTTCGCGCAGCACCCATTCGTCGATAGACAGAATCAGGCCGCTGTCCTCGGCAACGGGAATAAACTCGTCAGGCGTTAGCAGTGCGCGCCTTGGATGGCGCCATCGAACAAGCGCCTCGAGGCCGATCACCTCGCCGCTGTCGATGTTGATCTGCGGCTGATAAAACACCTGGAACTGGTCGGAACGCAGCGCCTCGCGCATGTCGTTTTCGAGCGTGACGTGCTCCGAAACGTCCGCGCTCATGCTCTCGTCGTAAAGCGCATAAGCATCGCGGCCCTGCGCCTTCGCCGCGTACATTGCAACGTCGGCGCGGCGGATCAGCGCGTCGGCGTTGACCCCGTGTTCGGGATACAACGCAATGCCGATACTGACTGTGACGAACAGTTCACGGCTTTCGACCATGAACGGGTTACGCAGCGCATCGAGGATTTTCCGTGCAATTTCCGCAGCATCGTCGATACGGCCCGCCTGCGGCAACAACAGCATGAACTCATCGCCTCCGGCACGTGCAAGCGTATCGCCTTCGCGCAGGCAGCCGAACACGCGCGTACCGACGCTTTGCAGCAACTGATCGCCGATCAAGTGACCAAGCGTGTCGTTGATCGTCTTGAAGTTGTCGAGGTCGAGAAACATTACCGCGAAGGTAGTTGGATTCCGCCGCGCCTGGCTGATCGCAAGGCTGAGGCGGTCCTTGAACAGGAAGCGATTCGGCAGCCGTGTCAGTAAATCATGCGAGGCTTGGTAAGCGCTGATCGCTTCCGCTTCCTTACGCTCGCTGATGTCGCGCATCAGCCCGTAGGTTCCGCGGAACCGGGTCGGCGCGTCCGCATCCGTCGGGCTGTAGACACCGGTCGAATTGATTTCAACAGTCAGATATCTCGTGCCTGCCTGCGGATGCGTCCCTCCGTCGCGCCGCTTCAGGCGCATCTCGACGTTGTGCGAGGCACGCCGCCCCGTCCGCCGCTCGTGCAGCACGTATTGCGACAGTTCTTCGTCGGGGCCATAGACCAGCGTCGAATAGTGCATGCCGAGCAGTTCGGATTTGCGAAAGCCGAGCAGCGACTCCACGCGACTGTTGATGAACGTAAAGCGGCCTTCTGAGTCGAGCATGTAAATAAGGTCCGGCGAACGCTCGACCAGGTAGCGGTGTAACTTCTCCGATTCGAGCAGCCGCTCGCGCACGGCGGCATCGTCGCGCTCGAAACGCTGCTTGCGGATCGCGTTGCCGACCGAACGAATCAGCTGCTCGGGAGCGTACGGCATTGGCAGTACGTCGTCGGCTCCACGTTTGAGCGCATCCACTGCGACATCCGAAAAAATTGGATCGTTAAGCACGACAGCGGCGATCGGCAGCTTTCCTGCATCTATGAAGTCAAGCACACAGTGGCTTCGGTGGCTCGGCTGCTCGGCATCAAGCAGCACGAGATCGAACGGATCGCGCTTGAGCTGACGGATAGCTTCGCGGCTGTCGGCGGCAAGCTGCACCTGGTAGTCGTGCAGCTCGAGCAACTCCTTCACGCTCTGCATGACACGGGCCTCGTTCTCGACGACGAGGATCTTGGCGTGGGTATCGTCCATGATAGTCCCCTCCATTTTTGAAGTTATTCTCAGGCCTTATGCATTAACGCTGTGTTTCTCAAGGGCTTCCGACGAGGCATTCGTGGCTTCGCCAGGCATGATGCGTGACTGCCGGTAGGGCATCAGAATATTGAATGTCGCGCCTTCGGATGTGCTGCGGACACTCATCGAACCGCCCCAGCTTTGGACGATCTCCCTGACGATCGCAAGGCCGAGGCCGGCGTGCTCACCACTCTTGCTGGTTGCGCCGCGCTCGAAGAGGTGCTCCATG
>DASSOO010000107.1:0-5566 GCA_035700455.1 Gammaproteobacteria bacterium | reverse complement strand
CTCAGCACAGGGACGTGCTGGGACCGAACGGTGTCGGGCGCTGGTTTCTTTGGGTACTTTCTTTCCAAAGAAAGTACCTCGGCCGCCGGGACGATGCCCCGGCAAGTCGATTAGGCCGCCGCCGGCGGCACACCCCCTCACACCCTTACTTCAATATCCTCAACCGTAACCCGCGCCCGCGCCGCCTTCGCGCTGTCGGAGCGTTCCAGCTCCAGATGCTTCAGATAAGCCGGCGTCACGTCACCGGTCACGTAGTACCCCGAAAACACCGAATCATCGAACTGCGTGACGTCGGGGTTGCCGCGGCGCACCGCGTCGATCAGGTCGTCGAGGTCCTGGTAGATGAGCTTGTCGGCGCCGATGATTTCGGCGACTTCCTCGGCGCTGCGGCCGTGGGCGACGAGTTCCGGCGCGGCGGGCATGTCGATGCCGTAGACATTCGGGAAACGCACCGGCGGCGCGGCGGAAGCGAAATACACACGCTTGGCGCCGGCGTCGCGCGCCATCTGGATGATCTGGCCGGAAGTGGTGCCGCGCACGATCGAGTCGTCGACGAGCAGCACGTTCTTGCCCTGAAATTCGAGGTCGATGGCGTTGAGCTTCTGCCGCACCGAGCGCTTGCGCTGCTGCTGGCCGGGCATGATGAACGTGCGGCCGATGTAGCGGTTCTTGATAAAGCCTTCGCGAAACTTGATGCCGAGCATGTTGGCAAGCTGCAGCGCGCTCGAACGGCTGGTGTCGGGAATCGGAATGACGACGTCGATGTCGTGGTCCGGCCAGTCGCGCTGGATTTTCTCGGCGAGCTTTTCGCCCATGCGCAGCCGCGCCTTGTACACCGAAATGTTGTCGAGGATCGAATCGGGCCGCGCGAAGTACACGTATTCGAAAATGCAGGGCCTGAGTTCCGCGTGCTCGGCGCACTGGCGCGCGTGCAACTGCCCGTCGCGGTCGATGACGATGGCCTCGCCCGGCGCGACGTCGCGAATCATCTCGAAGCCGAGCACGTCGAGCGCGACGCTTTCGGATGCGAGCATGTATTCGTCGCCTTCCGGCGTGGTACGCCGGCCGTAGACCAGCGGCCGGATGCCGTACGGATCGCGGAACCCGACGACGCCGTAGCCGGCGATCAGCGTAACGACCGAGTACGCGCCCCGGCAACGCCGGTGCACGGCGGCGACCGCCGCGAATACGTCTTCCGGATCGATCGACGTCTTGCCGCGCTGCTGCAGTTCGTGCGCGAACACGTTGAGGATGATTTCGGAATCGGAATCGGTGTTGAGGTGGCGCAGGTCTTCGCGGAACAGCAGCTTCTGCAATTCGGCGGCGTTGGTCAGGTTACCGTTGTGGCCGAGGCCGATACCGTAGGGCGAATTGGTGTACAGCGGCTGCGCTTCCGACATCGACGACGAGCCGGCGGTCGGATAGCGCACGTGGCCGATGCCCATGTTGCCGGTCAGTTGCAGCATGTGGCGTTGCTGGAATACGTCGCGCACCAGGCCGTTCTTCTTGTGCAGGTGCAGGCGTGCGCCGTCGGCCGTCATGATGCCGGCCGCGTCCTGGCCGCGGTGCTGCAACACCGTCAATGCGTCATACAGGGTCTGGTTGACGTTACCGTGACCGACAGTACCGACAATTCCGCACACGTTAATGACCTTCCAGGTTTGCCGGTGCTGCAACCGGCGCTGAATGAGATGGGCCGATCGGCAGCACGTGGCGCAGCCACGCCGTGATCGGCTGAACATAGGGCACGAACCGCGACTGGTGCCAGACGTCCGATTCCGGCAGCCGCGTAAGGCCCGCCAGCAGGACAAGCGCGGCGACCACGACCAGCCCGCGCGCGAAACCGAAGATCGCGCCGATCAGCCGGTCGGTGCCGGACAGGCCGGTCTTTTCGACCAGCGTACTGACAACGTAGTTGGTGATCGCGCCGAGAATCAGAACCGCGACAAACAGGATCGCGAATGCGAGCATGTAGCGCAAAGCCGTCGATGCAACGCTGCCGACGAACCATTCGGCCAGCCGGCCCGCGAAAGTCAGCGCGAGCCAGAAAGCCAGCACCCATGTGCCGAGCGAAATCGCTTCCTTGACGAAGCCGCGCAGCAGGCTGATGAGGATCGACAGCGCCACGACGGCCAGTATGCAGTAATCGATCCAGACCATCCGATACCCGCTAAATGCGCTCGCGCGCCCGCGATTTCAAGGGCGGTATTTTAGCAGACCGGAGGTTTCCGGACCTGCTTCAAAAATTGCAGCTGCCGAGACTCAGGCAATGCGCGGAAGGAACCTGCGCCTCGAACAGCCGACGCGACATCAGGCCGGCGGATGCGAATTTGCGGCAGGTTTCAGGGGTTCGGGACGATCTTGGTCGGCCCGCCAGACGCCGCCGCCACCGTCGGCGCCAGCCGTTCCGCGTCGCGGCGCTGGTCGACCGGCCCGACGCGGACGCGGTAATACGTCTTGCCGTGGCTGGTGTATGTCTTGACGAAAGCATGAAAGCCCTTGTCCTTGAGCTGCTTCGTCAGCCGCTCGGCATTCTCCCGGTTCGAGAAACTGCCGACCTGCACGGCCCAGCCCGGCCGGTTGTCGGCGGTGTCCGCGGCCGGCTGGGCGGCTTTCGGCTCATCGGCGGCGGGCTTGGGATCGGCCGCCGGCTTGCTTTTCGCTGCCGGCGGCGGAACATCGATCGCGACCGTCTTCATGGTGCTCGGCGCCGGTTGCGCCGGCGCCGCCCGCCCCGCCGCTTGAGATGCAGCCTGCGAACGGTCGATCGTGCCGCTCGGGCGCGGCACCTTGCCCTCGGCCACCAGCGGCGAAATCGGCTTCGGCGGCGAGTTGTCGGCAAGGTTCATGCGGTAGGTCCTGACCTCCGTCGACGGCCCCGGCAGGTCGATTGCCTTGGTCACCGTCGCATCCGGAGCCGGCCCCTTGAGAAACATCGGAATAAAAATGACCGCCAGCGCAACCAGCACGCAGGCCCCGATTACTCGTTCTTTCGTTGACATCGCTATCTCGCTAGCTATCCAGCGCGGTGCGCACCGCCCCCACTGTCAAAAACGATCCACATACGACGATGCGGTCTTCCGGCGCCGCGGCCTGGCGCGCCAGCCGCCAGGCATCCGCCGGGGCTGCGACGAGCGTGATCCGCCCGGCGGCGACGGCGCCGGCGATGCGAGCCTGCAATGCGCTCGCCGCAAGTCCGCGCTCGCCCGGCAGATCCGCGAGGAACCACTGATCGACCTCCGGTGCGAGCGCTGCCGCGACTTCGTCCGCCGCCTTGTCGCGCAGCATGCCGAGCACCGCGAGCGTGCGGCCGGTGCCGCGCGTGCGCCGCAACTGCGCCGCGAGCGCCGTGGCCGCAGCCTGATTGTGCGCAACGTCAAGTATGGTAGCCACCTCGGGCCGCAATTCAAACCGCCCGGGTACGCACGCGGCCGCCAGACCCGCGCGGATCGCCGCCGCGTCGACAGCGATGCCAAGCGCGTCGAGCGCCGCGAGCGCCGCGGCGGCGTTGGCAAGCTGAAACTCGCCCGGCATCGCCGGCAGCGGCAACTCGCACCGATCGGCGCCGCCTTTCGTGTATGTCCATCGAGCGCCATCCGCCTGCCAGGCGTAATCGCGGCCGGCGACGCGCAAATCCGCCCCGATCGCTCCCGCGTGCGCGACAAGCGACGCCGGCGGCGCCGGCTCGCCGCAGATCGCCGGGCGACCGGCGCGGTAAATGCCGGCCTTCTCCCGGCCGATCGACTCGCGGTCCGGGCCGAGCCAGTCCATGTGATCCAGCGCGACGTTGGTAACGACCCCGCAGTCGGCATCGATGATGTTGACCGCATCCAGGCGTCCGCCGAGGCCGACTTCCAGGATTGCGACGTCGAGGGCGGCACGCGCGAAGATATCGAAGGCCGCGAGCGTGCCGAATTCGAAATACGTGAGGCTCGTGTCGCCGCGCGCGGCATCGACGCGCGCGAACGCCTCGCAAAGCGCCGCGTCGTCGGCTTCCCGCCCGTCGATGCGCACACGCTCGTTGTAGCGCTCAAGATGCGGAGAGGTGTAGGCGCCGACGCGATAGCCGGCAGAACGCAGCATTTCTTCGAGGTAGCGAACGCACGAGCCCTTGCCGTTGGTGCCACCGACGGTAACGACCGTTTTTGCCGGCGAGGGCGCCCCCATGCTTGCATGCACCGCGCGCACGCGATCCAGCCCGAGGTCCATCGCCGTCGGATGCAGCGTCGACTGCCACGCAAGCCATTCTTCGAGGGTTCGCATAATGCGGAAGTGCCTAGGACTGAGTGCCTAGGACTAAGTGTAGAAAGATGGACAACTTCTTGGTGCTCTTATTACCGTCGCCGTTTTTTGGCAATCGGATCTGAATGTACCGAAGAATTAAGATAAGCCGTCCGCTATCTCTATACTCAGTCCTAGGCACTGAGTCCTAGGCACTTTCTTACGCCGCCGGCTGGTGCATCAGCATCGCAAGCAGGTTGGCGATGCGGTCGCGCAGTTCGCGGCGGTCGACGATCATGTCGACGGCGCCGTGTTCGAGCAGGAACTCGCTGCGCTGGAAGCCTTCCGGCAGCGTTTCGCGCACGGTTTGTGCAATAACGCGCGGGCCGGCAAAGCCGATCAGCGCCTTGGGCTCGGCGATGTTGACGTCGCCGAGCATCGCAAGGCTTGCGGAGACGCCGCCGGTGGTGGGATCGGTGAGCACTGAGATGAACGGGATGTGGCGTTTGGCCAGCTTGGCCAGTATCGCGCTGGTCTTCGCCATCTGGAACAGTGACAACAGAGATTCCTGCATGCGCGCGCCGCCGCTCGAAGTGAAGCAGACCAGCGGCGCCTTTTCGTCCAGTGCCGCGTTGGCCGCACGCACGAAGCGCTCGCCGACAACCGAACCCATCGAGCCGCCCATGAAGCGAAACTCGAATGCGCAGGCCACGACCGGTATACCTTTGAGCCGGCCCTTCATCGCGACCAACGCGTCGTTTTCTCCGGTGGCCTTCTGCGCCTGCGACAGGCGCTCGCGGTAACGTTTGCTGTCGCGAAAGCGCAGTGTGTCGACAGGTTCGACCGCGGCGCCGATTTCGGTCGCCGAACCGCGGTCCAAGAACATGTCGAGACGCTGACGCGCCGCAAGGCGCATGTGATGGCTGCACTTCGGACACACGTACAGGTTGCGCTCGAGGTCGGCGCGATACAGCACCGCGCTGCACTGCGGGCACTTGCTCCACAGACCTTCCGGGATATTGCGCTTGCTGCGCGTCTCGGTATTAATCCGAGATGGCATCAACTTTTTAAACCAATTCATCTAAACCTGCCTCAAAATCGCATCTGCCGGTCTGATTGCGGCGCCGTCTCCGGTGCTCATTTACTGCCTGCAAACTCCGCTCCTCAACGGACTCGCGCCTTGTCTCAGCCTCGGCAGCTCCGATTTTGAGACAGGTTTACGCCCCTTTTTATAACTGTTTACGCGGGAGCCGTTGCAGCGCGTTCCAGCGCCTGCCTCAATTCACCGGTGAATTTGGCGGCCGCAACCTGCTGTTCCGCCGCGCCCTTCCCCGCGGCGGCAATA
>DASSOO010000106.1:0-8175 GCA_035700455.1 Gammaproteobacteria bacterium | reverse complement strand
CGTCAATACCCAGACCAAGCTACTCTTGTTGCAGCATGCGTTCGAAAGGCTCGATCTGATGCGGGTCGAGTTCAAGACCGACGTCCTCAATGAGCGGTCGCGCGCCGCGATCCTGCGGCTCGGAGCAACGCAGGAAGGCATCCTGCGTCACCACATGCTGACTTATTCCGGCCGCTGGCGCGACAGCGTGTATTTCAGCATTCTCGCCGACGAGTGGCCGACGGTTAAGGCGAACCTGGAACTGAAATTGGCGCCGCCGGTGCCCGGGATCAGCGGCTGAAGCGGGCGTAGCCCAGGCCGTCGAGCATGATTTCCGGCTCACGCCCGGCGACGATATCGGCAACTACCCGGCTTGAACCGGCGGCAAAGGTCCAGCCGAGCGGGCCGTGGCCGGCGTTGACGTACAGGTTTTCGCACGGCGTCGCGCCAATAATCGGCGGCCCGTCGGGCGTCATTGGTCTGAGGCCCGCCCAATGCGTCACGTTCGCCGGATCGAGGTGCGGCGCGAATTCCGGCAGGATTTCAAGCGCGTGCCTGAGGATGTTGCCGCCCCGGACTTGATTCAGCGACGTGTCGTAGCCGGTAAACTCGGCCGTGCCGGCGACGCGCAGCCGGTCGCCGAGCGGCGTCGCCACGAGTTTGCGCTCGAAATCCACCAGCGGAATCGTCGGTGCGCCGCGCCAGTCGCCGAAAGGCACCGTAACTGAATAACCCTTGGCCGGATAGATCGGCAGCCGCAGGCCGGCGCTCGTACCGAGTGCGTGGTTATAGCAGCCTGCTGCCAGCACATAGGCGTCGGCGATGAACTCGCCGCGGTCGGTTTCGACACCGACGATGCGGTGAGTGTCGCGGCGCAGGCGCTGAACTGTCGTCTCGAAGCGGAACTCGACACCGCGGCGACGCGCGGCGTCGGCGAGCGCGCGCGTGAACTTGTGCGCATCGCCGCTTTCATCCGCCGGGTAATGAATCGCGCCGCTCAATTGCTTTGCAATCGGTGCAAGCGCCGGTTCGCGTTCGACCGCCGCTTCGGGGCACAGCGTTTCGTAACGCAGACCCTGCGAGGCAAACGCCGCGGCGAGTTCCACCGATCCGGCCAGGGAGCGGTCGTCCTGAAAGATCTTGATTGTGCCCAGCACGCGCTGGTCGTATTCAAGGCCGAGCGATTCGCGCAGCCGGTCGAGTTCCCGCACGCTGTAAAGCCCGAGCCGCAGGCTCGCATCGCTCGCGCGCATGAATGCGTCGCGGCGCGAGGCGCGCAGGAAGCGCCAGCCCCAGCCGGCCATCGCCGGCAGCGCGCGCAGGCGCAGCAACAGCGGCGAGTCTTCGTGGCCCAGCCATTTCAGCAACTTGAGCGCAGTGCCGGGGGCGTTCCACGGGTCGGACTGGCTCGGCGTAAGTAAGCCGCCATTGGCGAAGCTGGTCTCGAGGCCGACGTCTGCGTGCCGTTCGAGTACCGTGACATCAAAGCCGCGCTCGGCGAGAAACCACGCCGTCGTCGTGCCGATGATCCCGCCGCCGAGGACGAGCGCCGAATGTGTCATCGCTGCTCTCAGCCTGTAGCGCCGCGGCGGCTATTCGACATGGCGGCGCAGGAACTGCTGCTGAAAGAACTCGACCGTCGCAGTGTCGGCGCGCAGCCACGAGTGATAGCGCAAAAAGCCGTGGATTTCGTTCGGGATTACCATTTCCTCGAACGGGACCTTGTGCTTTTTCAGGCGTTGCGCGAGGTCGATGGTCTGGTGGAAATGCACGTTGCGGTCGTCGTCGCCCTGGATCAGCAGCACCGGCGACTTCCACTTGGCGACCGACGAATCCGGCGAAGATTCCCAGGCGACTTTCATCGCTTCCTTGCGATCGCCTTGCTCGTACCGCGGGTGCGGCGTACCGAACCAGGTACCAAGAATCCATGACCAGTCGTGCACGCCGTGCATGTCGACGCCGGCTTTGAAAATATCCGAGTTGCGCGCAAGCCCCATGGCTGTCAGATAGCCGCCGTAGGAGCCGCCCCAGATACCGATGCGCCCCGGATCGACACCTTTGACCTGTTGCAAAAACTTCGCGCCTGCGACGACGTCCTGATACTCGGACGCGCCGGTCGGGCCCCAATGCGCGGGATGATGGAACGCGTGGCCGTGGCCGATGCCGAGGCGGTAATTGACGGACAGCACCACGAAGCCGTGATTGGCGAGGTACTGGTTCACCGCGTAGGAATTCGTGTAATAGTCCATGTAATGCCAGCCGAGCAGCATCTGCCGTGGCGGCCCGCCGTGCACGAAAATGATGCCCGGCTTGGTCTTGCCGTCGGCGCGCTGGAATAACTGTCCGTGGATCGTCCAGCCGTCGGCGGCCTTGAACTGGACCGGCTTGGGCACGACCAGCTTGGACGTGGGGAAGTCGGCCGGGATCTGGTCTTCGTTGAGAAAGCGACCGTCGGCACCGCTGGCCGTCGTGACGCGAATCAGCGGCGGGCGCTGCGCGCCGGCGCTGACGAAGGCGACGTAGCGACCGTCGCTGACGATCGCGGGCTGCCACTCGATGGTATCGCCGCTGGTGAGCGCGACCGGCTTCGCCGCGTCGACCGGTACGCGATACAGGTGGCGACGGTCGTAGTCGCCGGCGGTGTTACCGGTGTTCGCGTTATAGATCAGGAACCTGCGGTCCGGGCTCAGGGTCGCGAATTCAACCATGAATTTGCCCGGCGTCAACAGCAGCGGCTGGCCGCCGGTCGCATCGATTGAATACAGGTGCGGCCAGCCGTCGAGGTCGGCCAGGAATACCAGCCGGTCGCCCGCCGCCCAATGCAGATTGGCACCGCCTTCGGTTTCGGGGAACGAGCCTGCAAGCGTGTGCGGGCTCTGCCAGACCTTATGGCCGGCGCCGGTCGTGACGTCCGCGACCCAGATCGCCCATGGGTTCGGCTCCTGCTTCAGGATCGGTTGCGGTGGGCCGCCTTCGCCTGCCACGCGTACGAAAGCAACGCGCTGGCCGTCCGGCGACCAGCGCGGCGAAAAGTCGCGGTTGGTCGATGGCGCCAGGTATTCGATGGGCTGCTTCTTGTCAGTGTAAATGCCGATGAAGGCATGGCCGTCGCGGTTCGAGACGAACGCGAGCCGGCGCCCGTCCGGCGACCACCCGAGCGAGCGGTCATGGCCGCGGTCGAAAAACAGTTGCGCCGGCTTGCCCTTGCCGTCGAGCGGCGCAGTCCACACCTGGCCGTCCTTGATGAACGCCAGCCGGCCGCTGACCGAAATCGCCGGATAATCGCCCTCGGCTACCTTCACCGGCTTGCCGCGCGCGAGTTCAATGGACCAGATCGTTACGTGCGGTTGCTCCGGGTTCGATGCCGGGTCCGGCGCGAGATTGCCGATCGCCGGCCAATTCGCGTCGTGGTCGCCGCCGCGGACGTAGACGAGATAATGGCCATCGGGCGAAAACGTCAGTTGCGTCAGTTCCTGGCCGTCGTCGGACTCGTAGCCGGTCACCTGGCGCGGCTTGAAATCGGGCGCCTCGGCCACCCAGATGTTGCGTACGCCGCGCTGGTCGATGACCCACGCAATGCGATCGCCACGCTCGGAGGCTGCGAGCGAAACCGGGTACGGGTAGCCGAGCACCTGCGTGATCGTGAAGGCGCCCTCGGGTGCGCGCGCCTGGGCCGCGAAAGCGGCCGCCGCGAAAAGGGCGAGCAACAGGAACTGAAAACGTTTCATATGCATCATCGGCGGATCTCCACTCGAGGGAACGCGAAATCCGCCGCCAAGGATAGTCCTTTCGCGCGTCCGAACAAAACTATGCCGTGGTCCGGTATCATGGCGGCTGGCTTTCGCTACCGATGCACGAGTGACCAATGGCCGAAGCGCTGCTTGATCTGCCGCCACAAAACGAAATCGAGGAGTTGCTGCTCGCCGGTCATCGCGGTGAGGCGACGCGCGAGGATTTCATGCGTCGCATTCTGGGCTGGACGCTGATGGTGCTGAGCGACGATGAGCCGCGCGCCGACGCAGCGCCGGAAGAAATGCTCAACCTGCTGTGCGTGACCGACGGTGCCAATCGCGACCAACTGATGGTGGCTGCCTTTACCGCTGGCCAACGCGCGGAAGGCTATCGCAGTGCCGGCGAATTCAGCCACCTGGCGCAGTTACCGGCACCGGTACTGTTTGCCGCGGTGCCGGATGGCATGGGCGTGATCATTAACCCGAACTCGAAGCTCAATTTCCGCGTACCGCCCGAGGTGGCCGCGAAGCTGCGCGAGCACTACCGCAGCCAGACCGAAGACAAGGAAAGCTCCCGGTAAATCGCTGCCCGTCGCGCCACGGAGGCGCAGCAATGTCTTCAATACCGCGGATAGAGTCGCGCCTTCGCGGGGACGACTGAAAATCCTATTCATCGTTTCCGAACAGCCGTTCCCGGAATCGGTAGACGACTGCGCCGGCGATCGCCAGGGCGATGACGGCGCCGCCGCCGATCAGGTAAAGCGGGTGCTGCTTTGCGCCGTCGACGATCCGGTCGAGGTGCTGGCCGAATTCATACGCGATCGTGCCCCAGATGCCGACCCACAGTGCGCAGCCGATTGCATCCAGGATCGCGAAGCGCCGCCAGCGCAGCTTGCCGAGCCCGGCGGCGATACCGTCGGCCTGGCGCAGCACGTCGATGAAACGCGCGATGACGACGACGCCGCTGCCCCAGTGCTCGTAAAAGTTGCCGACACGGTCGAGATGGTGCTCGCGCAGACCGACGAAGCGGCCGTGGCGCAGCACCAGGTTGCGTCCGCCGAAGCGGCCGATCGCATAGCCGATGTTGTCGCCGGCCACGGCGGCCACGTAGGCCACGACGGCCACCAGCAGCATCGACATTTTGCCGCGCGCGGCGAGCACGGCGCTCGCAATCAGTAAAGTTTGCCCGGGGGCCGGAATGCCGAAGCCTTCCACCAGCACGGCGACAAAAATCGCGGCGTAGCCATAGCGATCGATGTACGGCTGCGAGAAATGCAGGAAATCCTGGATCAGCGGCGGCGCTCCTTCTACCGTTCGGCCGGAAAGATGATAATGACGGCAGCGGCGGCGCCGCGCCACCCTGCCGCTGGCAAAAACGGTGCGAAGCTTCTACTATGAGCTTGGACCGAGTCTAATCCGCTCAATGACAACGAGGATGGAACCCATGGCCGAACATGAATTTCTCACCGATATCCAGACATTGCGCCAGCGCGCCCGCGAGCATATCGAGAAGGGTGCGGTGACTGCCGGGTATCGTGCCAACCGCGAAACGGTGCTCAGGCTGCTCAACGAGGCGCTCGCGACCGAACTGATCTGCACGCTGCGCTACAAGCGGCATTATTTCATGGCGACCGGCATTCACGCGCAAAGCGTCGCCGCCGAATTTCTCGAGCACGCCAACGACGAACAGGAGCATGCCGACCGCATCGCGCAGCGCATCACGCAGCTCGGCGGCGAGCCCGACTTCTCGCCGGATACACTGACACATCGCAGTCACGCCGAGTACAAGGAAGGCCGCGACCTCGTCGACATGATCCATGAAGACCTGGTCGCCGAGCGCATCGCGATCGACAGCTATCGCGAAATGGCCAACTATATGGGCCGCGAAGACCCCACTTCACGGCGGATGATGGAAGATATTCTTGCGCAGGAAGAAGAGCACGCCGACGATCTTGTCAATCTGCTCGAACAGATCGGGCCGGAGTCACATCCAAAAAGCGCCGCGCACTGAACAGGCCGACAT
Organism: Gammaproteobacteria bacterium; assembly: GCA_035700455.1. GTDB lineage: Bacteria > Pseudomonadota > Gammaproteobacteria > Natronospirales > DASSBR01 > DASSBR01. Next base: position 2,442 of record DASSOO010000106.1, on the reverse strand, counting down.
TCCCGCGAGCGCGTGGCAATAAGCGGTCTAGTCGCCGGTAAAGGTGGCTACGACAGGTGCATGATCCGATGGCCGCTCCCAACCGCGCGGCTCGCGGTCGATGGTCACTGCAGCGCAGCGCGTGGCAAGCGCATCGCTCGCGAGCACGTGGTCGATGCGCAGGCCGCGATTGCGGCGAAATGATGCCGCGCGGTAGTCCCACCAACTGAAGGAGTCGCCCGGCTGTTCGAACAGCCGGAACGTGTCGGTAAGACCGAGGCTGAGCAGCATGCGGAACGCGCCGCGCTCCGGTTCGCTGAACAATACCTGCCCTTCCCATTCCGCCGGGTCGTGCACGTCGCGCTCCTCGGGAGCGATGTTGAAATCGCCGACCACTGCCACGTGGCGATGCTCGTCAAGCTCGGTTTTAAGCCACGCGCGCAGCGCATCGAGCCACGCCAGCTTGTAGCGATATTTCTCCGAATCGACCGACTGCCCGTTCGGCACATACAAATTGACAACGCGGACGCCGCCGACCGTTGCCGCCAGCACCCGGCACTGCGGATCGTCGAAATCCGGCAGCGCACGCACCGCGTCCTCCACCGGTTCCCGGGTCAGCAGCGCAACGCCGTTGTAAGTCTTCTGGCCGCAATACGTTGCACGATAACCGGCCTGCTCGACGTCCACCACCGGAAACTTGTCGTCGACGATCTTGGTTTCCTGCAGCGCGAGCACATCCGGCTGGTGCGCCTCCAGCCAGCGCAGCACGTGCGGCAGCCGCACATTCAAGGAATTCACGTTCCAGGTCGCAATCTTCATCTATTTCTCATCTTTACCACTAACCACTAACCCCGAACCACTGACGCGCTTCGGTTACAATGCCCCTCCGCGCATCGGCGCATCATAACGCGGAAACCAGAGAATGACCCACACCCACGACCTCATTGTCATCGGTGGCGGCAGCGGCGGCCTTGCAGCGGCACAGCGCGCAACTGAATACGGCGCACGCGCAGTGCTGATAGAGCGCGGCCGGCTCGGCGGCACCTGCGTCAACGTCGGCTGTGTGCCGAAGAAGGTAATGTGGAACGCCGCAAGCATAGCGCACGCAATCCACGACGCCGCGCAGTACGGCTTTGCCGTCGACATGAGCGTCGTCGATTGGCCGACGCTGAAGCGCAAACGCGATGCCTACGTTGAGCGGTTGAACGGTATCTACGAGACCAATCTCGCGAAACGCAACGTTGAGTTGATCCGCGGTACCGCAACTTTTGTCGATGCGCACAGCGTCGACGTTGACGGACGCACCCTGAGCGCGCCGCACATTATCATCGCTACCGGCGGCAAACCACGCTGGCCCGATATTCCGGGCGCCGAATTCGGCATTACTTCGGATGAGTTCTTCGAACTCGAGGCGCGCCCGCGGCGTATCTACATTGCCGGCGCCGGTTACATTTCGGTTGAATTGGGCGGCGTGCTGCGCGCACTGGGCGCCGAAGTAGTGCACGGGGTGCGCTACGATGGGCCGCTGCGCGATTCCGATGAACTCGTGCGCGAGATGCTGATGAAAGAAATGGAACGCCAGGGCATCGACTTGCAGACCCACACGATCGGTGCCGAAGTGTCTCGGGCTGGCGACGGCACATACGCCGTCAAGACACTGATGGGGCGCGAACTGACCGGCTTCGACTGCGTGCTGTGGGCGATCGGACGCGATCCGAACACCGCCGGCCTCAATATTGAAGCGACCGGCGTCGAAATCGACTCTGCAGGCCGCATCGTCGCCGACGATTACCAGAACACCACCGTTGCCGGCATCTATGCGCTTGGCGACGTCACGGGCCAGAAGGAACTCACGCCGGTCGCAGTCGCCGCCGGCCGCCGCCTTGCCGACCGGCTGTTCGGCGGCAAGCCGGATCGGCATCTGGATTACCGCAATATCGCGACTGTCATTTTCAGTCATCCGCCCATCGGTGCCGTCGGTCTTACCGAGCGACAGGCGCGTGCCGAATACGGTGACGACATCAAGGTGTACCAAAGCCGTTTTACGCCGATGTACTACGCGGTAACCGATTACAAGCCGCAGGCGGCAATGAAGCTGATTACGCTGGGCAAGGAAGAAAAGATTATCGGGTGTCATTTGATCGGGCCGGGGTCCGATGAAATGCTGCAGGGGTTTGCGGTGGCGATTCGGATGGGAGCTACGAAGAAAGATCTGGATGATACGGTGGCGATTCATCCGACTAGTGCGGAGGAATTGGTGACGATGAGATAGGGAGTGCCGCAGCGACAGCGGCATTTCTGTCATTCTCGCGCGACCGCCATGGATGGCGGAAGTGCCGAAAATGCAGATACTCTCTTTCGCGTCAAGCGATTTCAAGTTGTCTGGTGTCGAAAAGTTTCTGCGTTTCGAAGGGTGCAGGATTTTTAATCAAGGCCCAGAAGGCAGTGAGGTATTTGCGCATC
>DASSOO010000105.1:0-3089 GCA_035700455.1 Gammaproteobacteria bacterium | reverse complement strand
GGCGGCGACGGCGGGCGTGTTCGGCCCGGCACTCGCCCGCGCCGGCTATGTCGATGGCTATGCGCTGACGCCGCTGATCTTCTCGCTGATTTTCGCCACCGTCATCCTGCATGGCTTCAGCATCGGGCCGCTGGCGCGGTTCCTCGGACTTGCCGCGACGAGCCGCAACCGCGTGTTGATCGTCGGCGCTTCGCCATGGTCGATTGCTCTGGCTGAAACGCTGCAAAGTGCGAAGGTGCCGGTGCTTCTGACCGACAGCGCCTGGCATCACCTGCGTCCCGCGCGGCTCGCGGGCCTGCCGGTGTTTTACGGCGAAATTCTTTCCGAGATCGCCGAGTCGTCGTTGCAACTCAACGACATCGGCACGCTGCTCGCGGCAACCAGCAATGATGCTTACAATGCACTCGTCTGTACCGCATTCGCGGCCGACCTCGGCCGCAGTCAGATTTTCCAGTTGCCGATGTATGCCACCGACGAAAACGATCCGAAGGGCGTCAACCGGGGCCTGCGCGGCCGCGTGGCGTTTCACGAAGAAGCGTTGTACGAAGATCTGTGGCGCGATTACGCGCGCGGCTGGAAGTTTCAGAAAACGCGCCTGACGGAAGCTTATGATTACGAAGCGTACAAGGGCGGTGCCGAACCGGCGACCGTCATGCTGATGGTGATCCGCGCCGACGGCAGCGTAGAAGTGCAATCGCCGCAATCGCCGGTGACGCCGAAGGCGGGCGATACGGTGATTTCGTTCGTCCCGCCGGCCGAGGTAGTCGAAACACGTCAGGAGCAGCGCAGCGCATGAAAAGTGAAACGCTGGAGCTCGAGGGTCCTGCAGGCGCGCTCGAAGCATTGCTCGACCGGCCGGCGGACGCGCCCGGGGCGGTCGGCCTCGTCTGTCATCCGCACCCGTTGTTCCAGGGTTCGATGCACAATAAGGTCGCGTATACGCTGGCACGCGCATTCACCGATCTCGGTGCAATCGCATTGCGCTTCAATTTTCGCGGTGTCGGCAAAAGCGTTGGCGACTACGCTCACGGCCGCGGCGAAACCGAAGACGCACTCGCCGCCGCGGCATGGCTGCACGCCCAGTATCCGCAGCTGCCGCTGTGGCTCGCCGGCTTTTCATTCGGTGCGGCGGTGGCGCTCGGCGCGGCGCCCCGGCTCACGCCCGATGTGCTGGTGACCGTGGCACCTCCGGTCGAGCGGCCGGGATGGCCCGCCTTCAGTCACCCGCATTGTCCGTGGTTGTTGTTGCAGGGCGCGGACGACGACGTTGTCGATCCGCAAGCGGTGCTCGCTTGGGCAAACTCACTCACACCGCCGCCGGAAATCGTTCGTTTCCCCGGTGTCGGACATTTTTTCCACGGTCACTTGAACGAGTTGCGCTCAGCGGTTGTCGAACGGTTGCCGCTCATAATGCAAGGTTGAGAGGATTTCGCCGATGTTCAGTTCGCTCGCAAAATTATTCGAATCGAAGCTTGCCGACCGCAGTGACGCGCCGGCGAGCCGCGAAGACGCGTTGCGCGTTGCGACGGCTGCACTGCTCATCGAGGTTGCACGCGCGGATTTCGAGGAGAGCGGACGCGAACTTAAAACCGTCGAAGCGTTACTGCGCGAGCGATTTTCTTTACGCGACGACGAGGCGCGCGACCTGATCGAGGCGGCCCAGTCGGCATCGGACCAGTCCGCATCGCTGTACCGGTTCACGCACGCGGTTCACGAGCACTTGAGCGACGCTGAAAAGCAGCATGTAATTGCAATGCTGTGGCGGGTTGCGCTCGCCGACGCACGCCTCGACAAGTATGAAGACGCGCTGATGCACAAGATTGCGGAACTGATTTACGTATCGCACGGTACGCTGATGGCGATCAAGAGCCGCGTCAAAGAAGAGCTGCAGGCAGCCCAAAAGGCCTCAGGCGCCGCTTCGGCGAACTGACCGGAAAAGAAAATCCCCTTGCCGTTCCCGACAAGGGGATTTGCGACAGCAGGAGCGGTTTTCGCCGCTCACACCATGTCTTTCAGGCCCTTCAACGGCTGCACCTTGACGACGTTGCGGGCCGGCTTGGCCTTGAACGTCGTCTCTTCGCCGGTGAATGGATTGATGCCCTTGCGCGCCTTGGTCGCCGGCTTGCGCACGACCTTGATCTTCATAAGGCCGGGAACCGCGAAAACGCCAGGGCCGCGGCGGCCGAGATTCTTTTTGATCAGATCGGCGAGCGAATCGAACACTGCACCTACCTGGCGCTTGCTGAGATCCGTTTGCTCCGCAAGATGCGAGTAAATTTCGGACTTCGTCAACGGGCGCTGGCTGGCGGTAGTCGCTTTTGCAGCCTTTTTGGCGGCCATTTAGCCTCTCCTCTGAAGTGGATAAAACGCGAAACCGCACGCAATCTAGCATAAAAAATGGGTTAGTGGTTAGGGGTTAGTGGTCATTGGTAAGAGCGCCTGCGGCACCGGAAATCTCTTTTTGTCTTTACCACTAACCACGGACCACTCACCACTGACCCTCATGCAATAAGTATCCTCAGCACCTGCAGAAGTATCATCGCGACCAGCGGCGAAAAGTCGATGCCGCCGAGCGGCGGCAGCACGCGGCGGATCGGGCGCAGGATCGGCTCGTTGAGCGTCCACAGAAGGCTCGTGATCGGGCTGTAGGTGCCGGGGTTCACCCAGCTCAGCACCGCCTGGATCAGGATCGAGAAGAAGTACAGTTCCAGCACCATCTCGATCAGCGCCTGCAGGCTCAACACCACCACCTGCAGCGGCGTAAGCTGGATGCCTGCCAGCAGCCCGTAAATGACGACGAACTTGAGAACCTCGAGCGCGAACATCACCAGCAGCGCCGGAATGTCCCAGCCGCGGAAGCTCGGAATAATGCGCCTGAGCGGTAGCAGGACCGGGTTGGTAATCTTGACCAGCGCCTGCGACACCGGGTTGTAGTAATCGGCGCGCACGAGCTGCAGCAAAACGCGCAGCATGAAGGCAAGCACGTAGAGTGAAATCAGCGTGTCGATCAGGAACACGCCGGCCTGGTTGAAATGACCTCCGCCCATTAAATCCCTACCCTTTGGCCAGCTCGCGACCGCGATCGCGCG
>DASSOO010000104.1:0-12803 GCA_035700455.1 Gammaproteobacteria bacterium | reverse complement strand
GGCCAACGTGCATGCCAGATCTTCCCCGGAGGCGCGGCGCAGCGACGCATCCTTGCCAATGGTTTCGAGCAGTTCGATGGTGTCAGTCATGGTTGTCTCCCTAATGGTCATTCAGCCCACTCGTGGCTGAAAAAGTATTTTTAATGCTTATTCATGCAGCGGCCGGGCTTGGTCCAGCGCCGCCAGTCGCTTCAGGATTTCGCGATTGGGGGCGGCAGGCGAGGCGGGCGGTAACACGACCGTCTCCTCGGCGCTCACGTCCGTCGCGGGCAGGTCCTGAAGGGCGATCCGGCGGATGCACGGCTGCTGGATCGGCAAGGTTGCGCCGCGATAGATAATAACTTCGTGATCCAGCGGGTAATCCCGGCTCAGAACGTCCACCAGCACCTGGCGGTACTCGGGACCGGTGGAAAAGCGTTTCAGCGAGCGGTCGCCTACCAGGCCCACTTGCCACAGCACCAGGCAGGCGTTGGGGTTTAGGCGCGTTTCGTAGAACAGCAACTGGCTGGCCTCGTAGTGCTGGCAGCCGTGGCGGCCGGGGTCGATGCCGACGTCGGCGTACAGGCAATCCTCGGCGGAGATGCCGGGTTCCATGTGGGCCGGGTAGCCTTCCGCGCGGGCGACTTTGATCACTTCGTGCGGCGACCACGCAAATACGCCGGGATGGCCGTAAAAGACGGCGCAGACATTCTTGCCCGCGCGTACTTCGGCCATTATGACCTCGACCCATTCGCGGTAGGTCTTCATGCGCGATTTGTCGCCGTTGCCGTAATAGGGCTGCAGGCTGCGCACGTCCGGATGCATGCGCTCCAGCCACGCTTCGACGATGCCGTCGGACAGCGCGGCGAAGACCACATCGGCCTGTTCGATGTGGCTGCGCGCGAGCGGGCTGAGATGTGAACCGAGGGTCATGCCCAAGCCCACGCAGGCAATGCTACCGCCGGGTTTGCTGTTCATATTCAAGGGGCAAAAACGCGACCTGATTCCTTAGCGTATACCACTAGGCGGGCACAGGGATACCCCTTGTGCTGCTTGGTCCAAAGTGGCCGGGCTTGAATTACCGGTTGCCGCTCAAAGGCCTCGTGCGGCGAGGCCATGGCCGCCGACTGGTGCGGTCTCGGATTTCTCCCCGAAACCGGCGATGCAGTTGAGCTTGTTGGCGTCAGCTGTTAGCCGAAATACGCGCATCCGAAATGTGCCGTAATTCCTTGCGGATTTCACACCCGGGCATCTAATAAAGTTACACGCCGAATGAGCGTGCCGGGTTACCGACGACGAACGCTTCGGCTTTCGCCGCTGACGGTAGAGGGGGCGGCGGCACGCCCGCCGCCGACTTGTAGTTGGAGGTCCTTATGCGCGCTGTTTTCATTTCACTCCTATGTCTCCCGATGCTGGCGGGGCTTTCGCTCGCCGGGCAAGCCAAATCCGACAAGCAGTCCAAGATCGAAAATGCGATGGCCGCGGCGCCTGAGGCGATTTCCGCCAAGGCAACCATCCGCGACTGGCCCGCGAAGAAGGGCGGGAAGATGCCCGTGCTGCGCCAGGGTTCGAACGGGTGGACCTGTCTGCCCGACATGCCGCAGACGCAGGGTAACGATCCGATGTGCCTGGACAAAACGTGGCTTGCCTGGGCCGAGGCTTTCACGAACGGAACCAAGCCGCAAGTCAAACACTTGGGCTTCGGTTACATGCTGCAGGGCGGCCCTTCCGGCAGCAACCTGGAACCCACGGCGACGAAGCCATCGGCAAACAACGAATGGATCGAGAAAGAAATGCCTCACGTCATGATCCTCGTTCCGGACAAGAGCCTGCTGGCAGGTGTGTCGACCGATCCGAACAACGGCGGCCCGTGGGTGATGTGGCGCAACTCGCCTTACGTGCACATCATGGCGCCGGTATCGAGTAGCGGCGAGCACTGAAGGCCGTCGTGCCAAGGCGCGCCCGATAAAACCGGGCGCGCTTTTTTTTTTGGCCGCTGCGGCGCTTGCAATTCCTCCTGGCGACGCACAGCATTAAGCAGGTCCGTCGCAAGGAGGAGTTATGGGTAACGGGCATAGCGGCCGGCGCGCCGGCAACATCAAGTATCTTGTTGCGCTGCTGGCGCTGGCTCTGCCGGCGATCGCCGCGGCGGCGCAAGGGCCGCGCATCCAGTTCTTGCAGTTGGCCGAGTTCGTGCCTGCGGGACAACCGGTGCCGCCGCCGGGGGCGTTCGAGCAGGAATACGCGAAGGCGCTGAAGGCGCCCAAGCCGACACCGCCGAGCAAAGCCGAGGCGGTCGCGCAGATGGCCGCAATCACCACCGCGAATTCGTTGGAACAGCGCCTTTCCGGCATGCTCACCGGGAAGCTGTTCGGGTTCATCGGACACGCTCTGTCGAATCTGAATCCGATCGCCGGCATGGCCGGCAACATGCTGGCTTCAAGCGCGGAGGGGGCGATCGACTCGAAGGCCCAGCAGGCGGCGAACGCGCAAATGCGCTCGAATATGACGACGATGAATCGGCACAACCTGCAACGCGCGCTGGGGCCGCGGCTGATCCGCATTTCCGTCTGGAATAACCGGCTGCGTGTCGATTCGCTCACCGACGGTACCGCCGTGATCTACCGCCCGGACCTGCATCGTTACTACCTGCTCGACACGGCACACAAGACTTACAAGTCGTTGCCGGAAGGGCCGGCCAAGGCGCCGATCAAATACATGTGCAACCGCAAGGTGGTGGAGTCCGACAAGCTTGGAGCGGTGCGGGTCGCCGGCATCGATACCGTAGGCTACAAAACGGTTTATGGAATGTCCGCCGGCGACATGCCGGGAGGCGGCGACATGCCGTTCGACATGCAGGCGGTAATGACCGATTACATCGCGAACGTCGACTTTCCGTATGCAATGTTCTCGCGCGCCGAAAACGTCGGCGTGTGTCCGCCGGATTCGCCGGCGCTGCAGACGCAGCGGCCGATCGACAAGCTGGCGGTTTACTCGACAGTCCGGAGCGAAGTAAAGCTCAAGCCCGGTGCGCCGCCGCAGATGGCGGCGATGCTCAGCAGCATGCGTTCGATGCGGTTTACGTCGGTCATGTGGCACGCCCACCTGCGAACGCTCGGCGCCGCGGACGAAAAGCTGTTTGAAGTGCCAAAGGGCTACAAGCAGGTCAACTAGGCGCAGAAGCTATCTTGCTGCTGCCGTCCGTGGCAACCAGCGGAATCCGATTCCGAACCGGAGCGGCAGGTTTGGCCGGGCGCAACCCGGCGCAAACCCGCATGGACCGGACCTGCCCGGGAACGCTTCGGCGCGCTAAGCGCTGCAAACGTTGCCAAGGTTTTGGGTGATGATTTGTTTATCCGAATCGTCGGTCAGGCCATCGTGATTGAGGTCGTACCAGCTCGAATAGCCCCAACCGTTATCGGTCGACCACTTCTTCCATTCGACGAGATCCTGCTGGTCTACCTTGATGTCCCCGTTGCCGTCTCCCGGACACGCAATCTTCGTTGCCAGCAAATCATTCATTTTCTGTTTGAGATCGTCGTAGTTGGCTTGCTGCTCGTCGGTGAGCGTATCCGGTGTCGTGCCGGCCAGCAGGTTGTCTTCCGCCTTGTCCAGCTTCAGCTCGTCCGGGTCTTTGCTTTCGTTGATCGCGTAAAACTCATCGGTGGTTTCGAACTTCCCGGTGGCGCAACTTTTGCGGGTGATGCTGACCAGCTTGTACTGGTCGTTGCGCATCGCCTGCTGTGACTTCGGAAAGACGACAATGTCGTTGGGATCGTCGCCTTCGTAATCGCCCGGATTGTTTACAAGGTAATCGATGACGGCGCAGCAGGAGCCGAAGCTTTCTTCCTGGATCTTGTTGCCGTCGCCGTACCAGACCCCGCCCTGATCCTCGCACACTTCTTTCTGCGGGAAAATCTGCACGCAGGTGTTCACCGAAGGTATGACGCAGGGAGGCGGCGTTTCGGCGGCTATGTTGAGGCCGACTTCGGTGAAATTGGCGTCGCGAATCTCGGCCTGTCCCGGGTCCTGCAGGTAGGGCATGACCGGTTTGGCGTCCAGCGGATGGTCCACGTGCGCAGAGACGGTCGTCATGTCGATGCCGGCCACTTCCGCGAACAGGCTGTACAGATCGGTCGTGTTGACCATCGACTCCACGTCACGGTCGGGGTCGGTGACGATATCCGCGGGTCCGGCAACGATCAGCGGCACCCATACGCCCGTCTGATACGGCGTGCCCTTGGCGCGGTTGTAATCGAACGGCAGTTTCACGCTGGGGGCGAAGGTGCCGTTGTCGCCGACAATAACGACGACGGTGTTGCTGTCGGGGTTGTAATGCAGGTTGCCGTCGTCGCCGCGGGTGGCGATGCCGGTTTCTTCCAGCAGGCGCCCCAACTCGTGATCCACGGCTTCGAGCGCATGCTGGGTTACGGCCCGCGATTGCGCGAAGGCGGCGAGATCGTCCACCTTCGAGCTGCCGCCAAGTTCAGACAACTTGTCGGCGACCGGCGTGCCGCAACCGACCAGGTCGAGCTTGGTGAGCTGGTTATCCGGATCGAGCGGGTTCGGCAACAGGGATGCCGGCGGCGGCTGCAAAGGCGTATGAATGGCCGAGTAGCCGATCGTGAGCATCCACGGTTTGTCGGACTGGTTTTCGCGCGTCGTTTTTATCCAGTCGATGGCGCGGTCGGTCTCCAGCGTCGAGCGATAACCTCGCGCAGCCGGGTCGGAGGGCGGAATTACTTCGTCGCTGCCGTCTTCGTTGTCGATGATCCACTCGCTGACGTAGTAGGCGTTCTGGGTATCGAAATCGAGTTCGGCGCGGCGATCCTCGCTGTAGGGCTGCCCGCTCGGATCGAAAATGCCGCCCTGTTCCACGCAGGTGCGCCCGGGCGAGGGCGCCGCGCTCGTGCGCGACAGGGTCGTGTGGTTGCCGTCGGGCAGATAGCAGACGCCGGTATCTGCGCCGTTTACCGGATCGACGGTCGTGTTGGGCACAAAGCCGCACTGGTAGGTGCCCTGCGGCGCGACGCCGCCGGCGGTGGTGTCGATGGGGTACGGCCCGCCATCCTCGTAGCCGGCGAAATAATCCCAGCCCAGGTCGCGCATCGCGGAGGTGCCCATCGGGTTGGTGTGCGGATTGACCGGCGAGCCGCTGACGTGGATCTTGCCGATCAGGGCGCTCACGTAACCGCTCGCCTTGAGCAACTTCGGCGTCGTCGTTTCGTAAGGCGACAACTGCGAGTTGGCAAGGTCGCTCGAGGTGATGGCATTCATTACGCCGTTGCGGAACGGGTAGCGTCCGCTGAACAGCGCGGCTCGCGTGGTGCTGCACGTGGGCATCGACCAGGTGTTGCGGAAGCGTACGCCGTCGTTGGCAATCGCATCGATGCTCGCCACGTCGGCGGGCGGGTCGATCTTGGTTTCGCCGCCGTAGCCGAAGGCCTCGAATTGATCTACGCCGACATCGTCGAGGACGACGAAGAGAATGTTGGGATGCGTCTGCGCCGGCTTTGAAGGTTGAGTCGGCTGTGTCGGTTGGATCGGGTCACTGCCTCCGGTGTCGTCCGAACTCGAAGTGGAGTCGAAGTTACAGCCGCTGCCGACAAGAAGGAACAATGCTGCGAACAAAATCGAACCAAGTGATGATCTCATGACGCCCCGCGTAATTTTTCATTTCGGCCTTGCATTCCCACCGCTCAGACGGCCTCCGTATCCCCTGAATGCGACGCTCGCCGGATGGTACCCATGTTGTCGACATCGTCGCAAGCGCGTGCTGTTTTTTTCGCGCTGGCGAACTGCACTCCCGTACGTCTATACTCCGCCGTTCGAAGCACCTGGGGGGTCGGCATGAGGCGAAACGGTATTGTCATCGGCGTCGTCGGAATGATTCTGGCGTCGTTTCCGCTACTGAACGCGGGGGCCGCTTCCAAAGCGGCCGAACCGTTGACGCGCGCCGAGGTGGTCAAAATCGTGCGTCAGGAAGTCCAGCGGGCATTCAATCTGCGCGACTGGCATCACTATGCCGGCCGCATCGATGAGTACAAGGGCGCGGATGCCGCCGCCTTGTTTTCGCTTTCGGCGCTGGACCGCAGTACGGCGATCGGCGATGCGAAGTCGCCGGTACGCGTGATCGTGTACGCGGATTACGAGTGCCCGTTTTGCAAGCAATTCGAAATCCGGACGGCGCCCGCGTTGCACCGTAAGTTCCGCTCGCATGCCTTGTTCGTATATCGCTTTTATCCATTACGCATGCACGGCGAGCTGGCGCGAACCGAATCGATTGCCGGCGCCTGCGTTGCGCGGCTCGCCGGCCCGGACGCGTTTCGGCGCTTCAACAGCACCGTTTATGCGAAAACCGGCAGCAACGGCCGCGGCACCGGAGAGTCGCTGACGAAACTCGCCAGGGAGGCTATTCTCGGCGGCAAGACAATCGACGATCCACAGAGCCTCGATACGCTGTACAAGCGTTGCACGCAGGCCAAGGATGCGGACGCGCTGATTGCCGCGCACCTCAACTTCAAGGGCGTCAACGGCACGCCGACAATTTTTGTCGCCAACATCGAACAGCAGCGGGCATGGCGCGTCGCCGGCTCGCTGCCGGTGTGGGTGTTCGGCGCGATGATTACGAACGTCGCGGCCGGCCGGGCGGGCAATTCCGACTGGGCGGTCGAGCAATACGGCCGGGAGTTCCCGTAAGGAATAAGGGGCTTCGCGCCCAAAATTGCAATAGCCGAATGGCAGCGGGTATGCTCCGCCGGAAAGGCGGCCGGGGCATCCGCACGCCACCTAAGAAACGGGAGAGAGCGATGACGCCGCAGTCGTTTGGACGCGCAAGAACTATTCTCTTGCTTTGTGTTGTTTCGGCGCTGCTCGGCGCGTGCAATGGGGACTCCGACAGCGATTCTACGTCGACGCCGCAAGTGAGCGCGGCCAATTCAACCATTACAGCGATGCCGGTCTCGGTGACTGCCGACGGCTCCACGACTTCGGCCATCACGGTGGCGTTGCGCGATACGAACAACAAACCGTACGCGGGCAGCGCCGACATTGTCATCAGCGCCGATCCCTGCACCAGTTGTTCGTTGCACTACAAGGTCGATGCCGGCGGTGCGACAGGCACCATCAGTTCGACGGCAGCGGAAGATATCACGCTCAGTTTCACCGTCGACGGCGTGTCTTCGCCCAGTACGGCGAAGGTGCAGTTCGTCGCGAAGAAGCAGCCGCCCAACTTCGTGCTGATCGTCATGGACGATATCGGTATCGACCAGTGGCAGTTGTTTGGCTACGGCGGCTTTACGCCTGCGCCTACGCCGAACATCGATGCGATCGCGCAGCAGGGTGTGATGTTCAGCAACCTGTGGTCCATGCCCGCGTGTTCGAACGGCCGCGCCGCGCTGTTCACCGGCCGGTACCCGTTCCGTGTCGGCGTCGAGACCGCGATCGGCAATCACGATCTCGCAAACTACCAGGTTAACCCGAACGAAACGACGCTGCCCGTACTGCTCAAAAACGCAGGTTACAAGAGCGCGCTGTTCGGCAAGTTTCACCTGGGCATACAGGCCAACAACCCGTACGGCGAAGCCATGGTTCATTCGCTCGGCTTCGACTATTTCGAAGGGTGGCTCGATGAAACCGGCGATCCGTCTTCGATCGACACGACCGCCGGCGGCGTCGCGCCGGAGGGCACCTGGTCCTGCGGCTTCGTGCGCGACGCGCTGCATGGCGGCGCGAACTCAGGCGCCTGTTACGCCGGTGACGGCACCTGCCGGCAGTTAGCCAAGGACGGCGCGGAGGCACCGGGACGCGTGTGCCGGGACTCGGGCGGTATTTTCGACCCGAACCAGACCTGCCAGGACCCGCGGCCGTCTTACGTCGACTTCAGCACCTTGAGCGGACACTACGTGTCGCCGCTGGTCATCAACAATCCGGACGGTTCGGTCGAAGATGTGCCGCCGACCGACAGCCGCGCGCGTACTTACCGCGGCTCCCAGTTGATCGACGCCGCACTCGACTGGATCGGCGAGCAGCCGGACGATCAGCCGTGGATGGTGACGCTGAGTTTCGCGACGGATCACACGCCGCTGATGCAGCCGCCGCAGGACACCTTGCCCGATACGGAGCCCGATTCGAGTAATCTCGACTGCTCCAGTGTCGCCGACCAGCGGATTCTGTCTAACGAGATGGAAGAGTCGATGGACAGCGAAATCGCGCGCTTCCTGGTCAAGGCCGGGCTGGCAAGCTACGACTCGGACGGCAACCTCGTCTATGACCCGAAGGCGAGCAACACTTACGTGATCCTCGTCAGCGACAACGGCAGTCTCGGCACCGTCGTCAAGGCACCGTTCGATCCCACCCGCGCCAAGTCCACCGCCTACCAGACCGGCGTGTGGAATCCGGGCATCGTCGCCGGTCCCGGCGTTGCCGATCCCGGCCGCGACGTCAATTCGATGGTCAACATCGTCGACATCTACCAGATGGTCGGCGAACTCGCCGGTATCGATGTTGATCAGGCGGTGCCGCGCGCGCTCGACTCCGAGCCGATGCTGCCGTACCTGCAGGATCCGGATCAGCCAAGCATCCGCGCGACGAACTTTACCGAGATCGGCACCAATCTCCATGCCAACGGCGAAATGAACGGGCCGTGCATCTACAACACGACCACGTGCACCCAGATCGCGCCCAGCAAGGGCGTCTGCCATGACAATGGCGGCGTGTGGATGGGGGCGGATCCGGACGACGCGGCCGCGCCGCCCGAAGGTTTCGCGCGATGCTGCGAAGTCGCGGTATGGCAGCACGACAACGGCAAAACGATCGCCGATAACATTTATCCGAAAGCCGCGTACGCGATGCGCAACGACAAGTACAAGCTGGTAGTCAACGAATACGACGCCTACGACGCTGCCGCGAATGCCTGCGCGGAGCAGACGGTGAAAGAGTTCTACGAGGTCGACGAGGCGACACCGCAACCGAAACTGGATACGGAGGACGCCAACCTGCTGGCTTCCGGAACGCCGCTGACCGAAGAGCAGCAGCAGAATTTCGACACGCTGAACGCGAAGCTCGACGATCTGTTCGCGTCGCAGTCGGACTGCCCCAGCGATGTCAATCTCGACGGTGTAGTGGATGTGAAGGACATCGCGCAGTGGGAGATGTTCGAGCAGCTGTCAGGCGGCAAGTCCAGTTGGGCCGACATCAACCAGGACGGCCTCACCGACGCCGCCGACAAGACGATCATCCAGCAGCACATGGGAACATGCCCCGCGTCCGGGACGAGCCCTTGATCGCGGCGAGTGTCGATCGAAGCGCCGCCGGTTCGCGATGAGCCGGAAAGGCGGTGCCGGCCGGGGCGGACGCTCACTTCGATCGACGTTGCGGGTTACGGCCGCGGGCGCGCTGGTCGCGGCTGCTGCCACGGCCGCCGTCTACTTCGGCTGGTATCGCGCGCCGGACAACACGACCGCCGCGGCCGGCGCGCTGGCTGACGCGCCGACCTTCGTCGGTTCCAGCGTCTGCGGTTCGTGTCACACCGCCGAATTCAAAGACTGGCAGGGTTCGCATCACCAACTGGCGATGCAGCCGGCTACGCCGGCATCGGTCGCCGCCGATTTCGGCGGCGTAAAGGTTGTCGACGGCGGTGCAACTACGGAATTTTCCCGCGACGGCGACCGGTTCATGGTCCGCACCACGGGCGCTGACGGCAAGCTGCATGACTACCCGATCAAATACACGTTCGGCGTCTATCCGCTGCAACAATATTTAATCGAGCAGCCGGGCGGGAGGCTGCAGGCATTCGGCATCGCCTGGGACAGTCGTCCGCGCGCCGCAGGCGGCCAGCACTGGTTTGCGCTGAATCCCGGCGCTTCGGCCGATCCGTCGAGTCCGCTGCATTGGACCGGCATCGAGCAAACCTGGAACTTCAGGTGCGCGGGCTGCCATTCCACAGACGTGCGCAAGCAATACGATCCGCAGACGCGCAGCTACGCAACCACGTTCAGCGAAGTCAGCGTCGGCTGCGAGGCTTGTCACGGCCCCGGTTCGGCACACGTGGCCTGGGCGCGCAATCCGGCCGGTTTCGCCGGCACCAACCGTGGCCTGACGATTGCGCTCGACGAAAGAGACGGCGTGACCTGGCAACACGATCCGGCGACCGGCGAGCCGCGCAGGAGCAAGCCGCGTACCGGCGAGCGGGAATTGCAGATGTGTGCGCGCTGTCACGCGCTGAGCGCGCCGATCCATGAGGATTTCGTCCACGACCAGCCACTGGGCAATGACTATCGCGTCGCGCTGCTCGACGAAACGAATTATTTTTCCGACGGCCAGATCAAGGGCGAGGTCTACGAGTACGGCTCGTTCATTCAGAGCCACATGTTCAAGGCCGGCGTTACCTGCAGCGACTGCCACCGGCCGCATACGGCGACACTGCGTGCACAGGGCAACGCGCTGTGCACGCGCTGTCACCTGGCGAAGCGTTACGATTCGGTCGAGCATTTTCACCACCCGGTCGGATCGGCGGGCGCGCAATGCGTTTCGTGCCACATGCCGAATCGGACCTACATGCGCGTCGACGTGCGTCACGACCACAGCTTCCGCGTGCCGCGGCCGGACCTCAGCGTTGCGCTCGGCACGCCCAACGCCTGCAATGCCTGCCATGCGGACAAGACACCCCAGTGGGCGGTAGGCAGCATCGAATCGTGGCACAAATCCGTGGGCGGCGGCCTGCAGCAGTTCGCCCGCGCTATCGAAGCCGGTCGTGTCGGCGCACCCGGCGCGGAGGCGCACCTCAGAAAACTTTTCGAAGACCGCGATCAGCCGGCGATTGCGCGCGCCACGGCGCTGACGCTTCTCGCGCGGCTCGGTGTATCCGTCGATGCGGGGCTGATCGGCGCAGCCGCCGACAGCAATTCGCCGCTGATCCGGCGCGCGGCCGCGCAATTGCTGCCCGGCGCCTATCCCGCGGCCAGCCTTCCGGCGATGCACAGCCTGCTTGAGGATCCGGTGCGCGCGGTGCGGATTGCGGCGGCCGAGTCGCTGGCGGCGGCGAAGGATGTTACGTCGACGCGCGAGCTTGCCGCCGCGTACAGCGCTGCCGCCGCCGATTACGTGAACGCGCGGCAACTGAATGCGGATCGGCCCGAAGCGCACCTGAGCCTTGCCGATTTCTTTGCCAGGCGGGGCGAACGCGGCCGGGTCGAGCCGGAGTTGCTGACCGCGCTGTCGCTTGACCCGACTTTTACGCCGGCGGCGGTCAATCTCGCGGACCTATATCGGGCGCGCGGCCGGGACGACGAGGCGGAGACGGTGTTGCGCACCGCATTGCAGCGATCGCCGGACGACGCCGACGTACGGTTTGCGTTCGGGCTGTTGCAGGTCCGTCAGCGGCATAAAGCCGCGGCACTCGATTCATTCGCCGCCGCGGTGCGCCTCGCGCCGTCGAATCCGCGCTATGCATATGTTTATGCCATTGCGCTGAACGACGCCGGCAAAACGGCGGCGGCCGTCGACGTGCTCGAGCGCTCCGTCGAGCGCAACCCCTACCATCGACAGTCGCTGGCGGCGCTCGCCGCGCTCAGCGCGCGCGCCGGGGACCAGGTGAAAGCGCTGAAGTACAAGCGGCGGCTGAAACAACTGGAGCAGCCGCCGGTAGCCGGCAGCTATTGTCCGCTGCCCTCGCAGCAGCAATCGGATGCAGCCGTCGACGGCGGTTATTGCCCGCTGCCATAGTCGAAGATTTCGATCGCCGATTGCTTCGGCGACGGCGATTCCGCTTGCCTCTCATCATCCGGCGTCTCGCAATCCGTTCGAATCCGAGCTATCCGATGTGTTGCGGCTGGCTTGAATGACGGAGCCTGCCGACGTTAAATGCTATGGCATCGCCGGATCGCGGCTATAACCAAGAAGAGAAAAATCATGTCCGCCAGCAAAATCCTCGGTCCCATCGAACACATTGTCGTTCTCATGTTCGAAAACCGCTCGTTCGACAACATGCTCGGCAACCTCTATCCATACGGCCCCGAATTCGACGGCGTTCCTCCGGACTACTCGAATCCCGTCGATCCCGACCGGCCGGATTCGCCGGTAGTCAAGGCGTTTCATGCGCCGACCGGCTACCCGGCCCGGGTCATGCCGTTCCCCGATCCGAACGAAGATTACGACGACATGGCGGAACAAATTCGCGGCGGAACGATGCTGGGCTTCGTTCAGAACTATGCCAAGGCGATGAAGGCCCGCGGTCTCCCTCCGGAGCGGGCCAACGAAATCATGCAGTTTTACAAGTCGGGAACCGGCGGCAACATTCCGATAACCTCATGGCTTGCGAAGCAGTATGCCGTCAGCGACCGGTATTTCGGCTCCGGTCCGGTGCAGACCTGGCCCAACCGTCTTTTTGCACATTGCGGTACGCCCGGAAGCTATGTGAAGGACGGCAAAAGATATGCCTACCTGAACAACATCGACTATCCCAATTACCACGATCTGGATCCTTTCCAGGGACAACTGGATTACAAGACGGTCTTCGAGCTTCTCGACCGGAAGCACGTCGGCCGAACCGGAAAGGCGTGGAAGGTGTATTACGACGGGGAGGTGCCGATTTCGGCATTCCTGAAATACGTCCACAAGCATTGGAACACTTTCGAGGGCGGAAACGTTTACGCGTATCGGTCCGATATATATGCCGACTTTGCATCCGACGTCAGAAACGATGAATTGCCGACCTACAGTTTTATCGAGCCGCGCTATCAAAAATATTCCTTGCACGGCACCATTCCGCCGAACAGCAACCATCCCGGCGGTTCCACCGTGGATGAAGGATTACCGCCAATCGA
>DASSOO010000103.1:0-6926 GCA_035700455.1 Gammaproteobacteria bacterium | reverse complement strand
GGTCGTTTGCTGGAAGTCGTCGAACACATTAACGACGAGCAGAAAAAGGTGCTGTTCGAAAAAATCAACGCGCATTTCGAAGGCAAGCTCAAGGGGCGCACCCTCGCGCTGTGGGGCCTCGCCTTCAAGCCGAACACGGACGACATGCGCGAGGCGCCGAGCCGTGACCTGATGGAGGCGCTTTGGGCCGCCGGTGCACAGGTTCGAGCCTTCGACCCGGAGGCGATGAACGAGGCGCGCCGCATCTACGGCGAACGCGCCGACCTCGTGCTGTGCGATTCCCCTGAGGCCGCGCTGAAGGGTGCCGATGCGCTGGTCCTGATCACCGAGTGGCGGCCGTTCCGCAGCCCCAACTTCGATGCAATCAAGACAGCGCTGTCGCGGCCCGTCATATTCGACGGCCGCAACGTGTACGACCCTGCCTTTTTGCGCGGTGCCGGGTTTACGTATTATGGGATCGGGAGGCGGTAGCGGCTCCGAAGGGCCGCAGTTAGTGGTTAGTGGTTAGTGGTGAAGATTGTTAAGGTTATGCAACTGCGCGCGTTACCCGAACCCCGAACCCCAGCCCCCATCGAATTGGCACCCTCCGGCACCGCTTGCGATAATAGCCGCCGATGAACAATATTTCCGTCTTTGCCGCCCTGATCGCCGGCGTCGTTTCATTTCTTTCGCCGTGCGTGTTGCCGCTGGTTCCGGGCTATCTGTCGTATATTTCCGGCGTTTCGCAGGCCGATTTCGCGGCGACCGCCCGCGGCGAGGCGGCAGTCAGCCGCACGATGCTGCTGCGCGGCGTCACATTGAACGCGGTGTTTTTCGTGCTTGGCTTCACGACCATATTCGTGATGCTGGGGGCGTCGGCGACCAGCATCGGGCGGTTCCTGTTCCAGTCGAGCGCCATTTTTACGCGCATCGCAGGCATCGTCATCATCGTCTTCGGCCTGCACATTACCGGCCTGCTGCGGATTCCGCTGCTGTATCGTGAAAAGCGCATCCAGACCCGGGAGCGGCCGCGCTCGCTCGCGGGCGCCTACGGCATCGGTATGGCGTTCGCGTTCGGCTGGACGCCATGCATCGGCCCGATCCTCGGCGGCGTGCTGGCGATGGCGGCGACCCAAAGCACCGTCACGCAGGGCGTCGGGTTGCTGATCGTCTACTCGCTCGGTCTCGGCCTGCCGTTCATCGCGGCGGCACTCGGTTTCAACTACCTGATCAGTTTCGTCACGCGTTTCAAGCGCTTTTTCCGCGGCGTCGAAATTGCAGCCGGTATTCTGCTGATCGCGATCGGTTTGCTGGTGCTGAGTGGCCGGATGACATGGCTCAGTCAGCAGCTCAGTTTCCTGAACGGGTTTGTGATGTAGCTTGGGGGCTGGGGGCTGGGGGCTGGGGGCTGGGGACGCCGGACGTCAACTACGTGCAGTTCTTACCACCTACCTCTAACCACTCACCACTAACCCGGATTCCATTCAAATCCTCCGGTCGGTCGATGTCGTGCAGCGTGTCCAATTCGCGCCATTGCCAGCCAAGTTGCCGCAGGCGCTCGCGCGTTTGCGCCAGCACCTCATCACTGCCCCAATTAATTGACTCGAAGATTTTCGCGTTGTTGCGCGCGAGGCCGATCAGGACATAACCGCCGTCGGCGGCGGGGCCGATGACGGCGTCGTTGCCGGCGGCCAGCGCTTGCCGCGCCGCGCCGAGATAATCCACGGTGAACTCGGGACAGTCGCTGCCGATCAGCAGCGCGAAGCGGTTAGCGGCAAGCGCGGATTGCAGAGCATGCTGCATGCGCGCGCCGAGGTCGGCACCGGACTGAAGGTGACGCACCAGCGCGAATTGCTGCGCCAGCATGTCGAACAGCGGGTGCTCGCATGACGGCGTACACCACAACTCGACCGGACCGAGCGATGCGGCGGTGGCGGTGGTAACCGCGTGACGTATCAGGGCTGCATGCAGGCGCGCCGCATTGTCGGCGCCGAGCCGCGGAATCAGGCGCGTCTTGGTTTCCCCGGGAACCGGCGCCTTGCAGAAAACGAGAACAGCGGTGTCAGCCGCGGCGCCAGGCATGATAGCGTTCTGCGAACTGCAATAGTCGTTCCGGTGCATGCGCGGCACGCCAGCGGCCGGCCGCCGCCTTGCTGGCTTCGGCGAAAGTCGGATAGACATGGATCGTAGCCATGATTTTCCTGAGGCCGAGACCGTTGCGCATCGCCAGCACGAATTCGGCGATGAGGTCGCCGGCACGTTCGCCGGCGATAGTGACGCCGAGAATCTTGTCCTTGCCCGGCGCCGTCAGCACCTTGACGACGCCGTGCGCCGCCTCATCCGTAATCGCACGGTCGAGTTCGGCAAGATCGTAGCGCGTCACCTCGAAGGCGATGCCGCGCTGTTCTGCTTCGGTCTCGTTGAGCCCGACGCGCGCAATTTCAGGATCGGTGAAAGTCGCCCATGGGATAACAGAATAATCGGCGGCAAATTTCCTGAGGCCGCCGAAAAGCGCATTCACTGATGCATACCAGGCTTCGTGACTGGCGATATGGGTGAACTGGTACGGCGAGATCGCATCGCCGCAGGCGTAGATATTCGGAAAGCGCGTCTGCAGCCGGCTGTTCACGTCAATTGCGCCGCGGCCGTCCGGCGTGATTCCGAGTTCTTCGAGACCGAAGCCGGCGAAGTTCGCGCGGCGTCCGACGGCGATCAGCAGGCGGTCGAATTCGAACGCTGTTTCGTGGCCGCCCGCCTCGCAGACCAGCTGCCGCACGCCGTCCGCAACGCGAATCGCTTTTGCTTTGTGCTCAAGGCGTACATCGATGTTCTCGCGCCTGAACTGCTGCTGCACGAGCTCGGCGATGTCGGGGTCTTCGTTCGGCATCAGTTGCACGCACATTTCAATCAGCGTTACCTGACTGCCGAAACGCGCGAAGCATTGCGCGAGCTCGCAGCCGATCGGGCCGCCGCCGAGCACCAGCAGCCGTTGCGGCAGTTCGCGCAGGTTCCAGACGGTGTCGGAAGTGAGGTAGTCGATCGCGTCGATGCCGTCGAGCGGCGGCACGATCGGATGGGCGCCGGTGGCAAGCACGATGCTGCGCGTGGTCAGCGTGCGGCCGTCGACGACGACCTCGTAGGGCGAGATCAGCCTGGCTTCGCCGTGGATGCATTCGACGCTAAGCGCCGTGTAGCGCTCCGCCGAATCGTGCGGAGCTACGGCGGCGATCGTCCGCTCGACTCGCCGCATCACGTCGGCAAACTCAAACTCCGGGTGCATATCGGCAAGCCCAAACCGGCCGGCACGGCCGGCGTCGTACAACAGGCGCGCGGAGCGGATCAAGGCCTTGGATGGCACGCAGCCGGTGTTGAGGCAGTCGCCGCCCATCCGGTCTTTTTCAATCAGCGTGACCTTTGCCTTGACCGTTGCAGCGATGTACGCGGCGATCAGGCCGGCGGAGCCAGCGCCAATGACGACCAGGTTGCGATCGAAGCGTTTTGGTTTCGCATATGGCTTGTAGACGCGTCGGCGCTGGTAAATTCCGAGCATCCAGCGGGCGAACAGCGGGAAGACCCCGAGTAACGCCAGCGATGCGAGCAGCGACGGCGACAGGATGTCCGCGGCCGTCCGGATGTGCGCAAGTTGGGTGCCCGCGTTAACGTAGACGACCGTGCCGGCAAGCATGCCGACCTGGCTCGCGATATAAAAGGTGCGCGTGCGGATCGGCGTGAGACCCATCACCAGGTTGACGATAAAGAACGGAAATATCGGTACGAGCCGCAGCGACAACAGGTAGACGGCGCCGTCTCTTTCAATGCCGCGATTGATGCGCTCGAGCCGCGTGCCGAAACGCCGCTGTACCGCGTCGCGAAACAGGTAGCGCGCGATCAGAAAGGCGCAGGTCGCTCCGATTGCAGAGGAAAATGAAACCAGCACGGTGCCGGCTGCGAGGCCGAAGATCGCGCCGCCGGCAAGCGACGCGACGCCGGCGCCAGGCAGCGACAGCGCCGCCATCACGATATAGATCGCGACGTAGATCAGCGCGGATTGCAGGGGATGCGAGGCGACGGCCGCGACAAATTGCCGCCGTTCTGCGCGCAGATGGTCGAGGCTGAGGAAGCGGCCGAAGTCGAAAACAAAGAAGCCCGCGATCAGCGCGATAATGACCACTGCCGCGAAGATACGCAGCAGGGTTTTCGTGCGCACGCCGCGCAACGCACGTCCGACGCCGCTGCCGGCACTCAAGAATTCTTCGCCACGCGGTCTTTTATCTGCTGCGTGAAGTGGCGGATACGCGCAGCGTTTTTGCCGACATCGCTCTTGCCAATGCGCGACTCGGAACGGATGTCGACTACGCTGCCGGTACCCTGCGCGCGCACGCGGATAACGATATCGTCCTTGAAGCCGAACCAGAACGTTGTTGCAGTGGCCTCAATGTGCCCGGTCGCCGGATCCTGTGCCTGAACCTGCCAGCCATTCTGGCGGACGACCGCAAGCGCGGCGGTGAAGGCCTGCTGCGACGGTACCGTGAGTAAGATCGGGCGGATATCCGGATAGGCCGCATGCTGGGCGGCCGCTATCGCGGCGCCGCCATAAATCGGCGAGTTGGGTGCGTCCTTGCGCGCCGCCAGTACCGCCTGAAACTGCGGCGGGTTACTGGTGTCGGTGCTGATGTCGTGGATCGCCGGCACGCCGCGCGCGTGTTGCAGCCATGCATAGGGCACGCCGATCGAGAGCCCGCCGATCACGATGCCGGCAACCGCGAATGCACGCCAGCGACGGGCGCGGGTGGCAACCAGCACGATAAGCCCGAGCAGTGACAGAATGGCGGCGGCGATACCGCAGTACGCGCCCCAGCGGATCAGCGAGAACGCGGTACCAAGACTCCAGATGTGGGCGCGATAGCCGGGCCCGGGGAGCAGTACCAGGAGGGCGCCGATGACGGCAAGGCCGATCCCGATCCAAGTGATCGCGGTACCGGCGGGCGAGGCGTTGCGGGTCTGAGCGGCGAGCAGATCATTGCGCATGCTGCGATCCTCGGTGAATCGGTGTGACCGATTTCTTTGCCAATATCGCGCCGATTATAGGCTCAACATCCGCCGGCGCCTAGAAATGCGCCGGCGGGCATGGCTATCATAAGCACCTTTCCAAAAGACCGACCCGAATGAATGCTGCCCCCGTACTCGATTGTTTCAAGGCCTACGACATCCGCGGCCGCGTTCCGGATCAGCTGAACGAAGCGATTGCGACCCGCATCGGCCGTGCCTATGCGCAGTTCGTCGGCACCCGCGAAGTGGTTGTCGGCCGCGATATCCGCCTGAGCAGCGACAGCCTGGCGCGGTCGGTTATCGACGGGCTCAACGCAGCGGGTGCGGACGTCCTCGACATCGGCGTCTGCGGCACCGAGGAAGTCTATTACGCGACCGCGGCCAGCGGTGCCGGCGGCGGCATCATGGTTACCGCGAGTCACAATCCGCCGGACTACAACGGCATGAAGTTCGTACGCGAGGGCGCGCGGCCGATCAGCGGCGATACCGGGCTCGACGATATTCGCCGCCTGGCGGAAAGCGCCGATTTCACGGACGCCGAAAAGCGGGGCGGCGTCCGTATGTATGCGATTCGTCCGGATTACGCTCGCCATCTGCTCAGCTATGTCGAGCGCGACGCGCTCAAGCCGCTGACGATCGTGGTCAACGCGGGCAACGGCGGGGCAGGCGCGGTGATCGACGCGCTCGAGCCGCAGTTGCCGTTTTGCTTCGTCAAACTGCACCATGCGCCCGACGGCACGTTTCCGAACGGCGTGCCGAATCCGCTGCTGCCGGAAAACCGGCAGGTTACCGCCGACGCCGTCGTGGCCGCCGGCGCGGACTTCGGGATTGCCTGGGACGGCGATTTCGACCGCTGTTTCCTGTTCGACGAGCGCGGCCATTTTATTGAAGGCTATTACATCGTCGGCTTGCTTGCGGAAGCTTTTCTGCGCCGGCACCCCGGCGAAAAAATCATTCATGACCCGCGCCTGGTGTGGAATACGATAGACGTGGTGCGGGCGCACGGCGGCACGCCGATCGAAAGCAAGACCGGGCACGCGTTCATCAAGGAGCGCATGCGCGCCGAGAATGCGATTTACGGCGGCGAGATGAGCGCGCACCATTACTTTCGCGACTTCGCCTATTGCGACAGCGGCATGATTCCCTGGCTGCTGGTTGCGGAACTCGTCAGCCGCCGCGGCGAGCCGCTGTCGAGTCTCGTGGCCGAGCGCCAGGCGCGTTATCCTGTCAGCGGCGAAATCAACCGGCGCCTCGATGATCCGGCCGCCGCGCTCGCCACAATCGAGGCACGCTACGGCGCGCAGGCTCTCGAGGTGACGCACATCGACGGGCTCAGCATGGCGTTCCCCGACTGGCGTTTCAACTTGCGCTCATCGAACACCGAGCCGTTGCTCAGGCTTAACGTCGAAAGCCGCGGCGATGAGTCATTGATGCGCGCGCGCACTGACGAACTGCTGAACCTGCTCGATTCGAATTTCGGCGCCACTGCCGCCTGATAAGGAACTGCCGATGGAATTTCACTTCTCGCGCCGCTGGTTCAACGCCGCCGGCTTCGTCATTTGTGGCGCGCTGCTGGGATACGCATATTTCCTGCAGCTGCACGTCGGGCTTGAGCCATGTCCGTTGTGCATCTTCCAGCGCATCGGCGTGATCATCGTCGGCTTGTTGTTCCTGCTCGCGGCGATCTTCAGTTTCCGCGGACGCGGTGCGCGCGTGTGGGCGGTTCTGCTTGGCCTGTTTGCACTCGCGGGAGCGCTTACTTCGGCTCGCCAACTTTGGCTGCAGTTGCACCCGGACGCGATGGCTTCCTGCGGGCCGGGTCTCAATTACATGTTCCAGATGCTGCCGCTTGCGGAAGCGATCAAGCGCGTATTCATCGGTACCGGCGACTGCGCCAT
>DASSOO010000102.1:0-6548 GCA_035700455.1 Gammaproteobacteria bacterium | reverse complement strand
CCGACTTCAGGTTGACGTCGATGATTTCATCCCAGTCGCGCTCGGTCACCTGTTCGATCGACTGCCGGCGGGCGATGCCGGCATTGTTGACCAGGATCGAAATCCCGCCCAGCTGCCGCCGCACCTCATCGATCAGCCGCCCGACTTCGGCCGCCACCGACACGTCGGCGCGCAGCGCAACCGCGCGCCGTCCGTGCCGCGCGATTTCGTCGCATACTTCAGCGGCGGCGCGTTCGTTGCCGGCATAGTTGACCGCCACGTCGGCACCTTCACGTGCCAGCGCCAGCGCCACCGCCCTGCCGATGCCGCGCGATGCGCCGGTCACTAGTGCCGTGCGCCCCGCCAGCGATGCTTCCACTAATCATCTCCTTCACAAAAATACCGTTCGCTGCGATGTCGCCGAGCGGATGCCGTGAAGTC
Organism: Gammaproteobacteria bacterium; assembly: GCA_035700455.1. GTDB lineage: Bacteria > Pseudomonadota > Gammaproteobacteria > Natronospirales > DASSBR01 > DASSBR01. The sequence continues at coordinate 6,128 of DASSOO010000102.1, read as the reverse complement.
TGAGCCTTGTCATTGCCGAGAAAAAGAGGCATTTTAGTAATGCTTTATAAAGCTACGCTTATCAATGCGCGACGACCCTACTTCGACCCTGCGTTCCTTTTTGCTGATCGCACGCCACGGCAGCTTCACCCGCGCCGCGGCGGAGCTGGACGTCACGGCGTCGGCGCTGAGCCAGACCCTGCGCCAACTCGAACAGCACCTGGGCGTGCGCCTGCTCGCGCGCACCACGCGCCGCGTCGGGCTCACCGAAGCCGGACGCGAATTTCTGGCACGCATCACGCCGGCATTGAGCGTGCTCGACGACGCGATGGAAGGCGCGCGCCAGCACGGCGACCGCCCGGCCGGCACGCTGCGCCTGACCGCGGCGCCGGTACTGATGCTGCAGCAGGTGATCCCGGATTTTCTGAACGCCTATCCGGACATCACGCTCGACATCCGCACCGAGAGCCGGCTGGTCGACCTGATCAGCGAAGGGTTCGATGCCGGCATCCGCCTCGGCGAGCGGCTGGAAAAGGACATGGTCGCGGTGCCGCTGGGCGGCCCGATGCGCTCGGTGGTGGTCGGCGCGCCCGACTACTTCGCGCAACACGGCACGCCGAAGCATCCGCGCGAACTGCAGGCGCACAACTGCGTGCGCTACCGTTTCAGCAGCGACGGCGCGACTTATCGCTGGGAATTCGCGGAGCGCGGCCGCTGGTTCGAGATCGGCGTCGGCGGCAACCTGATCGTCAACGACAATGCGCTGATGCTGGCCACGGCGCGCGCCGGCGTCGCACTGGCGCATCTGCCCGAATCTCTCGCGGCCGACGACATCGCCGCCGGCCGTCTGCGCAGCGTGCTCGACACCTGGCTGCCGCCGTACGACGGCTGGTATCTGTATTACCCGAGCCGCTTCCAGGTGCCGCCGAAGCTGCGCGTGTTCATCGATTTTCTGCGCACGCGGCTGGGCTGAGCGCCGGTCGCCTCGCGCAACGGTTCGCGTCGCCGCGAGCTTACTCGGCGGCGGCTTCGGTCAGCTTTTCCAGGCGCGCTACGACCGCATCGTTGAGCCGTTCACGCACCGCCAGCGCGCCGAGATTTTCCTGTAGCTGCGCCGGACGCGACGCGCCGAGAATCACCGTCGACACGTTCGGCTTCGCCAGGCACCACGCCAGCGCCAGCTGCGCCGGAGTCGCATCGAGCTCACGCGCAAGCGCCGCGGCTTCGTTCGCGGCCCGGACGCGCGCACGGCCGAGTTCACTTGTCACCCGTTCCTGCAGCCATTCATAACCCTTGACCCGGACACGCGAATCGTCCGGAATGCCGTTTGCATATTTGCCGGCGAGCACACCCGACGCCAGCGGCGACCACACCGTGGTGCCGATGCCGAGGTCGCGAAACAGCGGCGCATATTCGACTTCCATGCGCCGGCGGTGAAACAGGTTGTACTGCGGCTGCTCCATCGCCGGCGGCTCCAGCCCCAACCGTTCGGCAATTGCATGGGCTTCGGCTATTTCGGGCGCGCTCCATTCCGATGTTCCCCAGTACAGCACTTTTCCCTGCGCGATCAGTGCATTCATCGTGCGCACGACTTCGGCGGTCGGCGTTTCGGGATCGGGACGATGGCAGAAGAACAGATCGAGATGGTCGACCTGCAGGCGCCGCAACGCCGCATGGCAGGCTTCGACCACGTGCTTGCGCGCAAGGCCGCGCTGCGTCGGCCGCGGGTCGGGCACGCGTCCGAAAAACACCTTGCTCGACACGCACCAGGTGTCGCGCGCGAAACCCAGCTGCTTCAGCGCCTCGCCCATCAGCTCTTCGGAGCGGCCGTGCGCATACGACTCAGAGTTGTCAAAGAAATTTACGCCCGCCTCGTACGCGGCCGCGAGCATCGTTTCAGCCTGCTTGCGGTCCACCTGATTGGAAAACGTGACCCACGAACCGAAAGACAGTGCGGACAGTTTCAACCCGGTCCGGCCGAGGCGCCGATATTGCATGTTGCATCTCCTTGGAATTTCGTAACGAACTTTTTAGATAACATGATCGCGGCTGAAACGCAAAGCGACAGGTTTTCCGATGTGTGCCGGATGACGTCGGGATTTGTGATTGTGGTGCGCGGTGCGCGCTCTTGTATTATGTTTAAAAACCAACCACCCCGTCCGCTGCGCGTCCACCCCTCCTCATTTGAGGAGGAGAGAATTCGTGCGCCGTTTACCGCACGATTAGTTTTTCCCCTCCTGTTTTTAAGGAGGGGAGGAGCGAAGCGGAGGGGTGGTCGCGGTGCGCCGGTGCACCCCATTATTTGTTTTTGGCGCAGCATCCGATTGGTTTCGATTGACTGCCGACCGTGCCCGGCGATAAATTGACGGCGCCATCAACGGAACAACACCAGGGGACTCCAATGCCATCCACAAAAAAGTCCGCTTCAAAGAAACCCTCGCCGGCGGTTCCATACCGCCCTGCTTCGACCATCTGGCAGCTGATGTGGGCGCCGATGCGGCTGCAGGTGATGCTGGCGGCGATAAGGAACGGCTACTTCGATGCGCTGAAGATGAAGCCGGCCGGCGCGGCGGCGGTTGCGAGGCTGACAAGGACCGATGCGCGCGCCGCGCGCATGGTACTGGACGAGCTGACTGCCGAAGGGTTGCTGAAAAAATCCGGATCGCAGTACCGTCTGGCACCGGAAGCCGCGCTGTATCTGACGTCGGACTCGCTGGTCGGCATGACCGGTCTGCTGACGCACATCGGCGATCTGGTGGAGAGCTGGATGAAGCTCGGCGACGTGATGCGGGACGGCAAACCAGTCCACGCGGTGGATGACGTCAAGCAAGGCGAGGAATTCTTTCGCATGCTGGTGCGCAGACTGTTTTCATCCAGTTACGCGTCGGCCAATCTTCTGCTGTCGAAGCTCCCGCTCAGCCGCACAGCGCCACTGCGCGTGCTCGACGTTGCCGGCGGCAGCGCCGCATGGAGCCTGCCGTTCATTCAGCGCTATCCGAAGGCAGCCGGCGTGGTCGCCGACCTGCCCGGCGTGCTGCCGGTTGCCCGGGAATTCGTCGAAAAATTCGGCGTCGCCGACCGCTACGACACCATCTCGGGAAACATCCGTGAGACTGCGTTCGGCAAAAACAGCTTCGATCTGATCATCCTCGGGCATATCTGCCACAGCGAAGGCGCGCAATGGTCGAAGCGTCTGATCCGGAAATGCGCCGCCGCACTCAAGCCCGGCGGCCGCCTGGTGATTCCCGACATGGTCCCGAATGATTCACGCACCGGCCCGGTATTCCCGCTGCTGTTCGCGATCAACATGCTGCTTAACACCAGTGACGGCGATACCTTTACTGCCGCCGACTACAAGGAATGGGCGAAGGCCGCGGGACTGAAGTTCGACCGCGTCATACCCGCTCGAATCATCGGAACGGAAGTAGTAATGGCGACGAAGCCGGCGATCAAGCGAAAGCGGTAGTGGCCGGAACAATTTGATACAGGCGCAAAATAGCGCTGTTGGTTTCGCCGCGGGGGAACTAATCATCATATTGTGCATTCAATGTGATGAAGACAGCCGCCCGGCCGGCAAAGCCATTGCCTCAAGCATGGGGTGCGACAATTTGTCGCTGGCCACGGCCGACTCGCGGTGATATAGCTTGCACATCACCGTTTTCAATGTACGCCGAGGGGATAAATCCGATGCTCAGATATGTGACCGTGGCATTCACAGTGTTGTTCTCGACCGCGGTCTGGGCCGGCGGCGTTTCGGTTTCTCATGCCTGGATCCGGTTGCTGCCGGGCGATCTGCCGGCTGGCGCCTACTGCACGATCTCCAACGGATCGGATCACGCAATGGAACTGCTCGGCGCATCGGCGCCCGATTTCAAGAGCGCGATGCTGCACAAGAGCGTCACCCAAAGCGGCATGGACAAGATGGTTGCGGTCGACGACATCAAGATCGCGGCTGGCAAGCAGTTCAGTTTTGCGCCCGGCGGCTACCACATCATGCTGATGCCGCCGCATGCGCCGCTCAAGCCCGGCGACCACGTGCGGATCAATTTCAGATTTGCCGACGGCTCGACGACGTCCGCCTTGTTTCTGGTCAAGGGCGCCAGCGCGATGAATGATCACTGAAGCCGCCTCCCCGCGACCACGCGCCGCCGTGCGGGTCGCGGCGCTGGCATTGCTGCTGGTGCCGTTGCTCGCCGGATGCGGCAGCAAGCCGCACCACTTCAGTCTGATCAAGGTGCCGGGCGGCCACGAAGCCGATCTGAAACTACCCGACCAGCCCACCGTGTCCGGCAAAAAAATCTCGGCGCAAAGCCTGCGCGGAGACTGGGTGATTCTCTATTTCGGCTACACGCATTGCCCCAACATCTGCCCGCTGACGCTGGCCGAGTTCAATGCCGCTCTGAAAAAGCTCGACGCCAAGCAGGCCGACAAGGTGCGCGTCATTTTCGTCACCGTCGATCCCAGGCGCGACACGCCGCAATTGCTGCAGCAGTACGTGCACGCGTTCAATCCGGCATTCATCGCGTTACGGCCCGATCCGCCGGCACTGAAACGGATGACCGGGCGCTATCATATTTCGTACAGCTACGGCAAACCGGATGCATCCGGCAACTACACGGTCGGCCATTCCAGCGAATTCCTGATCTTCGGCCCGCAGGGGCACATGCGCCTGATGGGCAATTACAACGATTCGGCCAAGGCCATCGCCGGCGACCTGCGTTACGACATCCGGCACGGATAAGCAGCGATGCCTCGTCTTTCTTCATTCCTGAAAAAACACGCCGCAAACATTCTGCGCATCTCTGGTGCAGCACTCGGTGTGGCGATACTGCTGGCGGGTTGTGCCGGAAACAGCGCGCTGCACTGGAAGACCAAAAGCATCGCGAATCTGACACCGGATCTGCAGTTCACGCTCGTCAACGGTCAAGGCAGGACCGTGCATGCGCCGCGCTATCTGGGCAAGATCGACATGGTTTATTTCGGCTACACGCACTGCCCCGACATCTGCCCGTTGACATTGGCCACGGTCAAGGAGGCGTTCCACAAGCTGGGTCCGTCAGCCAGCCAGGTTCAGCTGCTTTTCATCAGCGTCGATCCATCGCGCGATACCCCAAAGGTGCTGCACACTTACGTCACTGCGTTCGGGCCACATTTCATTGGGCTCACCGGTACGCAGCAGCAATTGCAAACACTGATGAAGCGTTACCGGGTGACGTACTCCTACGGCAAGCCCGACAGCCACGGCAATTATGTCGTGGAGCACAGCGACGGAATCTTCGTCTTCGACGCGAAAGGCCACGCACAACTCCTGATGAACTACCAAGACGGCGCCAGCGCGATCGCGCATGATCTGAAACAGCTCATCGCCGAACAGAAAGCGGCGTAGCCGGGCCAGCTTTCCCGTCGGGATGCCGTCGCGTATATGACGGCGACATCTTCTACGGCGTGCCGGCCGACGATCGGCTCGCCGGAACTTCTCCGGATCAGCGGCGGTCTCTTCTATAGAAAGGCCATCAATCTGCGTTTCAACCAATGAACAAACCGGCACCGGAACCATTCCATCAACCCCAACAGACAACCAGCCGCCGCCGCTTTCTGGTCCGCGCGACATCAACCGTAGCGGGTGTCGGCGTGGCTGGAGCAGCGGTTCCGTTCGTCGGATCATTTCTGCCGAGCGAGCGCGCAAAGGCCGGCGGCGCACCAGTCGAAGTCGACATCAGCAAGCTCGCGGTCGGCCAGCAGATGACGGTGCTTTGGCGCAGCAGACCAATCTGGGTCATTCACCGCTCCAAGAAAGAGCTTGCCACGCTGCCGAAGATGGTGGGACGGGTGGCCGATCCGTACTCCAAAGTGCCGCAGCAACCGCCAGACATGAGCGCGGCGCTGCATTTGAAGGAAGGCGTACGCGCGATCAAGCCCGAATACCTGGTGCTGGTCGGCATCTGCACTCATCTCGGCTGCATCCCCGACTACAAACCGGTGCCCGGTTCGGAGGGAGCGAACTGGCTGGGCGGCTTTCTGTGCCCGTGCCACGGCTCGCGCTACGATCTGTCGGGGCGCGTGCTGAAGGACTTCCCCGCCCCGCGCAACCTGCCGGTGCCGCCGTATTATTACGAGAAGGACACGCTGATCAAGATCGGCACCACGAA
>DASSOO010000101.1:0-2757 GCA_035700455.1 Gammaproteobacteria bacterium | reverse complement strand
GCGACGTCGCCGTGAGCCGGCAATACCGCTTCTGAGCGGTATGCCTATACGGGAACTTGCGCCAGCTCTTCCCGCCGCAGCAGCTCGCCGGCGAGTGCGAGATAGGCAAGCGCGCCGCGCGACGTTTTGTCGTAGACGAGTGCCGGCACGCCGTGGCTGGGCGCTTCGGCCAGGCGGACGTTGCGCGGGATGACGGTGCGATACACCTTGTCGCCGAAGTGCAGGATGAGCTGCCCGGAGACTTCGTTGGCGAGGTTGTTGCGCGGATCGAACATGGTGCGCAACAAGCCCAGAATTTCGAGGCGCGGGTTGGCCGCGCGGCGGATCTGCTCAATTGTCTCCATCAGCGCCGACAGACCTTCGAGCGCGTAGTACTCGCACTGAATCGGAATCAGCACCGCGCCGGCGGCAACCAGCGCATTGACGGTCAGCATGTTCAACGAAGGCGGACTGTCGATCAGCACGTAATCGTAGGCATCGACGCGCCCTTCAAGCGCCTCGCGCAGACGGAATTCGCGGCGTTCGGCGCGCATCAGGTCGACTTCGGCCGCGGTGAGATCGGCATTGGCCGGCAGCAGGTCGAATTCCGCCGCGTCGATGCGCCGAACCGCGTCGCCCGGCGCCGCTTCACCCATCAGAACTTCGTAACCCGCGGTTTCAATGCTGCGCTTGTCGACGCCGCAACCCATGGTCGCGTTGGCCTGCGGATCGAGGTCGATCAGCAGCACACGGCGGCGCGTCGCCGCGAGCGATGCCGCCAGGTTGACGGCGCTGGTGGTCTTGCCGACGCCGCCTTTCTGGTTGGTGAGCGCGATGATGCGGGTCATGCCGGTTCAAACACCATGATGCGGTGGCCGTCCTTGAGTGCGGGTAACGTCAGCGGCACCTCTTCGACCAACCGGAATTCCGGCGGTATCTCGTCCATCTCCCGCTGCAGCACCCGGCCCTTCATCGCAACCAGGCGACCGCCGGCATGCAGCAGCCGTCCGGCGCTGTTGACGAAGGTCGCGAGGCTGCCGAACGCGCGGCAAACAACGATGTCGAACAGTTCCTTCGGCCGGTAGTTCTCAACCCGTGCATGCATGACTTCGACGTTGCCGAGTCCAAGTTCCGCGATAGCCTGAGTACAGAAGCGGGTTTTCTTGCCGTTGCCGTCGAGCAGCACGACGCTGACTTCGCGCCGCGCGATTGCGACCGGGATGCCGGGAAGACCTGCGCCGGTGCCCAGGTCGAGAATGCGCGAACCCCGCAGGAACGGCAGCACGCTCAGGCTGTCCACCAGGTGACGGTTGACCATGTCGACCGAGTGCCGGACTGCGGTGAGGTTATAGGCGCGATTCCATTTCTCCAGCAGTTCGAGGTACGCGCACAGCTTCGCCTGCTGCGCGGGTTCAAGATCAAGCTGCAGCGCGGCGAGGCCGGTTGCGAGCACTGCGGCGAGATCAACCATTTCAGGCCCGGTGCACTTCCAGCAAATATTGCATGAGGAGCTGGTGGCCCTGGCCCTTCAACTCGGTAAATTGGGTGCCGATGCAATAGCGCTGTTGCGTAATACGGCGCGTGTACACGACGCGGCAGGTCGCCTCCAGCGTTTCGGTCGGATGCTGCGTCGACGGCAGACCGACGCGCACGCCGAGTTCGACCGTCTGGCCGTGCAGCGCCGGGAATCCTTCCGTTTTTATACGCTGCAATTCGCTTTCGTCGCAGCCGAACTGCGCACCGCTCAGGCTTATGTTGAGCAGCGTCAGGCGCATCGTCTGGCCGCCGGCGAGGCCAATTTCGGCCGGCAGGTTCTCATAAACGCGCGGGTGGCGGCGGCGCTCCGGCTCGCCGTCGAGCGCGTCCGCGGGCTCGTGTTCGGCTGGATGCTTCATCGGCGTCGATCTGTCATCTGAAACGTGTCGAATCCTACCACTTTAGGCTCCAGTGAAAACAGGCCGATCAGTGCGTCAGCAGGGTGCGGACGGCCGCGTCCAGGTCGCTGTCGGTGCCGCGATAGGCTTCGCCGAGCGGCCGCGTAACCGGCACATCGACCGGGCGTGGGTGCATTTCCATCGGCTTGCCGTCCGCGCCGGTGATCGTGATAAACGGCAGCCGTACGGTGGCGCCGTCGATCAGCCGTACGTTCGAAGTGTAGATGATCCAGCCTGCGGTCGGCTCGCCGACGACCTTGCCGAGGCCGAGCGCACGGTAGCCTTCGGTAAAATCCTCGCCGTCCGAGAGCGTGATGCGATTGGTGACCAGCACCGTCGGCCGCTCAAGCGCGCGTTGGCCGAGAATCGGTCGCGCCCCCGCCGGCAGCATGCCGCGGAACGTCATGGTCAGGTACGGCCGGCGCGCGAGTGCGTCGAGCGCGTAGGCGTTGACGAAGCCGCCATAGTTGTTGCGCACGTCGACGACGACGCCTTCGCGCGTCGCATTCTGCATGTCGATGTCGTTGTAGAAGCGTTGCAGCGAATCCAGCGACATGTCCGGCAGGTGCACATAGCCGAGCTTGCCATGGCTGATGCGCGCGACGTAGGCGCGATTGCGTTCGACCCACCCGTCATAAGCGAGCCGCTCCTCATCGGACGAGTCGATCGGCTTCACCTTGACCGTGTGCGCGCCGCGTCCGTTCGCGTGTGTTGCCACCCGCAGCGCCGTCTCGTCGCCGATGCGGTGGGCGAGCAATTCCGCCAGGTTGGTGTCGGCGCCAAGTTTCGCGCCGTCGATTGCCAGGAGGTAGTCGCCCGCATGAATCTTGCCGCTGACCGCGGC
>DASSOO010000100.1:0-4575 GCA_035700455.1 Gammaproteobacteria bacterium | reverse complement strand
GCTCGGCGACCGCACGGCCACAATCCTGCTGTTGCAGGGCGCGGTGCTGCTGATTTTGCTGATGACCTGCGTCAACGTCGCCAACCTGCTGCTGTCGCGCGTGCTCGGCCGCGGCCATGAAATCGCGATGCGCAGCGCCCTGGGGGCGAGCCGGCGCGCGTTGGCGCGCCAACTGCTGATCGAAAGCATCTGTCTGGCGGTGCCCGGTGGCCTGGCAGGCGTTGCGCTCGGATGGCTGGGGCTGCGTTTCTTCGCGCAGCCGGCACTGACGGGCAGCGGCAGCATCTTTGACATGACGCTTGATTGGCGGGTCGGTCTGGCGGCGCTGGTCATGGTCGGCGTTACGGCTGCGTTGGTCAGTGTGCTGCCCATCCGGCATCTGGCAAAAACCGATCTGCAGAGCCTGCTGCAAGCGGGCGGACGCAGCGCCGGCGGCGGTATTGGCGCGCGCCGCGTTCGCAGTGCGCTCGTCGCTACCGAATTGACTTTGGCGACCCTCTTGCTGGCGGCCTCGGGCCTGCTGCTGCACAGCTTTATCAATCTCGAAGCGGTGAATCCCGGATTTCGCCAGAACGACGTGCTGATCGCGGGACTGCTGGTGCCGGATAACGATCATACCGGCGATGCGGCGCTGGGCAATTATTATCGCGCGTTGTTGCAACACGTCCGCGCGTTGCCCGGCGTACAAGCCGCCGGCATCGGGCTATGGCTGCCGATGGGTCACAACTTGAGCATTCAGACGTTCGATATCCGCGGCCGCGAACGGCCGCCGGGGCACACGTCGCCGACAGCCGCCTATGACTTGGTCGGCGGCGGTTACTTCAGCGCCATGGGAATGCCGATCCTGCGCGGGCGCGGCTTCGATTCGAGAGATACGGCGAACAGCCTGCCGGTCGTCATTATCGACTCGCACCTGGCAAAGCAATATTTCGATGGCGCCGATCCTTTGGGGCAACAGCTCAAGTTCGGCGACACCTGGTACAGCGTTGTCGGCGTGGTGCCGTCCGTCAAGCTTCAGCATCTCGCCAACCATAACCATGCCACCGTTTATCTGAACGCCTTCCAGGTGCCGGCGCGGGATGTGCGGCTGGCGATCCACACGTCCATACCGCCGGAGTTATTGACTCAGTCGTTGCGCAAGGCCGCTGCCGCCGTGGATCCCTCAGTCGCGGTCTACGGCGTCGAAACGATGCGGGAGCGGCTTGCGGATTCGCTACATGATCAACAAGCCACCATGATGCTGTTGCTTGCTTTTGGCGGTATCGCATTGGCGCTCGCCGTAGTCGGCGTTTACGGCGTCTTGAGTTATGCCGTCGGCCAGCGGGTCACCGAGTGCGGCGTGCGCCTGGCGTTGGGCGCATTACCCGGCGATCTGTTGTGGCTGATTATCCGCGACGGGCTGAAATTGCTCACTGTGGGGTTGGTCACCGGTCTGGTTCTGGCGGTGATCGCCGGCTACGTCCTGTCCTCGCGGCTATTTGGCGTCGTGCCGTTCGACCCATTAACGCTGATCGGCTCAGCGCTTGTGTTGTCGGGGATCACGTTGATTGCATGTTATCTGCCCGCGCGACGGGCGGCGAAGCTCGACCCGGCCGTGGCGATCGTGGAGTAACGAATCGCATACCCCCTTCTCCCTCAGGGAAAAGGTTGGGATGAGAGAATCATTGACTCTCCCTCACCCCAGCCCGCTCCCGGCGGGAGAGGGGACTTGAAGGTAAAGGTGGTGACATGAACGGCTTTCTGAAAGATCTGCGCTTCGGGCTGCGGCAACTTGTGGCCAAGCCAGGTTTTGCCGCCGCGGCGATCCTGACGCTCGCGCTCGGCATCGGCGCGAACACCGCGATGTTCAGCGTGCTGAGCGGCTACCTGCTGAAGCCGCTGCCGTATCCGGATGGCAGCCGGTTGGTGCAGGTCGACGCGAAATTTCTCAACCTGCCGTCGCACGACAAATTCCCGGGTATGGGCATGCCGCTGTATTTCGAGGTGAAGGACCGGGCGCATTCGCTCACCGACGCAGCCTTGTATCGCACGGATGCCTTCGGCTTGCAGGCGTCGGGACGCGCGCAGCGCGTGGTTGGCACGACGACGACAGCCTCGCTGTTCAGCGTGCTTGGTGTCAAGCCGCTTCTGGGCAAAGTGTTCGGAGCCGACAACGAAGAGGGCGGCCGTTCGCAGATGGTCGTGCTGAGCTACCACCTTTGGCAAAGCGTGTTCGGCGGCAGCGCAGACGCGATCGGCAAGACCATCGAGCTCGACAGCCGCGTTTATCGCGTCGCCGGCGTGATGCCCCGCGGCTTCGCGTTTCCCGACCGGGACACCGACTTGTGGCGGCCGCTGGTCATCACGGCCGCTAATCGCGATGTGCAGAGATTTGGGCCGCTCAACTACGACATGATCGGTCGGCTGCGGCCCGGCGCAAATTTGGCGCGGCTGACGCAGGAGCTGAAGGGCACGGTCGATTTCGTGCACCGGTCGCTGTCCGCCGACGATTGGCGCCAGGTAAAAGGTCTCGGCTTCACGATGACCGCGGGCGGCTACCGGCAGGCGTTGCTCGGCGACCAGACGACGACGCTGCTGCTGCTTCAGGTGGCGGTGTTGCTGGTGCTGCTGATTGCCTGCGTCAATGTCGCCAACCTGCTGCTGTCGCGCACGCTCGGGCGCAGTCATGAGCTGACGGTGCGCACCGCACTGGGCGCAAGTCGCGCGGTACTGGCGCGGCAAATGCTTATCGAAGCTTTGTGCCTGTCCGTACCCGGCGGACTGATCGGCATCGGGCTCGGCTGGTGGGCGCTTGCGCTGATTGGACGTTCCGGTCTGGTGGCAAGCGGTGAAATCTTCAACCTGGCGCCAGACTGGCGCGTCGGCGTATTCGCCTTCGTGGTCGTCACCGTGACGGCCATCCTCGTCAGCCTTGCGCCGATACACCGCCTGTCGCGTACCGATCTGCAGGCATTGTTGCAGGAAGGCGGCCGGCGCACCGGAGGCGGCCGGCGCGCGCGCGGCATGCGCAATGCACTCGTGGTCGTCGAATTGGTGCTGGCCACCGGCATGCTCGCCGGCGCGGGCCTGCTGTTGCACAGTTTCATCAACCTGCAATCGGCGCGTACCGGCTTCGACAAGCAGAACGTCCTGGCCGCCCGCCTGTTGATTCCGCGCAATGACCATGCCGGCGACGCTGCGCTCGCGAGTTTCTTCGACAGCGTGTTACAGCGAGTAAAAAGCATGCCGGGTGTCAGTCACGCGGCCGTGGCTACTTGCGTGCCGTTATGTCCGACCGGCATTCCGGGCGAGTACGTCCGCATGCATGGTTACAAGCCGCCGCAGGGCGCGCCGACGCCGACGGCCGGCATGATTGCGATCGGAGGCGACTACTTCAAGACGCTCGGAATTCCGATCCTTCGCGGGCGTACCTTTAATGCCGGCGATACCGCAAACGGTCAACCCGTCGCGATCGTAGATCAGGTACTTGCGCAACGGTATTTCAGCGGGACAGACCCGATCGGACAACAAATCGCCATCAGCGAAACAGGTAAGTGGTACACCATCGTCGGCATCGTGCCGTCGATCAAAGTTCGAAGTGTCGAGCAACAGCGCAACCAGCCGATGGTTTACATCAGTTTGGCGCAGTGGCCGCAGCGATCAATCTCGCTGGCGTTGAAGACAACCGTATCACCGGCGGCAATGACCAAGCCGCTTACAAGCCTCATGCGGGACCTGGATCCGGCCATCGCGGTCTACGACGTCCGGACGATGCAGTCAAGGCTTGCCGGCGCACTGCAGAATCAGCGCGCGACCATGCTGCTGGTTATCGCCTTCGGCGCTATTGCTCTCGCACTGGCGATGATCGGCGTCTACGGCGTGATGAGCTACGCCGTCGGCCAGCGCCGCGCCGAGTGCGGCGTGCGCCTCGCACTCGGCGCGCATCCGGATGACTTGCTCTGGCTGATCCTGAGGGACGGGCTCCGTCTCCTGGCGGTGGGGCTTGCCGCCGGCCTGAGTCTGGCAATCCTGTTCGGCTATGTAATTTCAACTCGGCTGTTCGGCGTACTGCCGTTCGATCCGGTTACGCTCGTCGGCAGCGCCATTGTCTTGTGCATCATCACGCTTGCGGCCTGTTATCTGCCAGCGAAGCGGGCGGCCAAAGTTGATCCGGCTGCGGCGATGACTGAACAGTAAGGGGGTAAACATGAACGGATTCCTCAAGGACCTGCGCTTCGGCCTGCGTCAACTTGTCGCCAAGCCCGGTTTCGCTGCAGCCGCAATTCTCACGCTCGCGCTCGGTATCGGTGCCAACACCGCGGTGTTCAGCGCTCTCAATGGTTACCTGTTGAAGCCGTTGCCGTACCCGGATGCGGAGCGGCTTGTGGCGGTGAACGAAAGCGTGCCGGTTGTGGGCGAACCTTATGCCGGAGTGTCGATTGCGAGCTACACCGACGTGAAACAGGGGACACCCGCTTTCTCGATCTCCGCGCTATACGAGAGGGAGGGCCGCAACTTTACACTCGATGGGCGGACCCGGCGGATTACAACACTCAAAACCCGCAGCAGTTTGTTCGATGTTTTGCAGGCGAAGGC
>DASSOO010000099.1:0-3796 GCA_035700455.1 Gammaproteobacteria bacterium | reverse complement strand
CCGGGCGGGCTGGTGGTCGATTACTTGGGTATCGCCGACGCCCTGAAGCGTGCGTTGCACACCTACACCACCAGTGGCGGCGAGGGCCGGGCGACGGTGGATCAGGCCGAAGCCGTCGCGGTAATGCTGGAAAAGTACGAGGTCGTTCGTGACCTGCTGCATGGCTTCGACTACGAGGCCATTCTGAGAGCCGAACCGGCGAAGCGGATGGGCGGTGTCGCGCAGGCGATGGAGTTCGTGCTGGAACTGGAGGACGGCAAGAAGCGGTACATTCAGGCCGTCGCCGCGCTGTCGAAGGGCTTTGTCCTCGCTGTGCCGCACGAGCGGGCGATGGCGATTCGCGACGAGGTGGCGCTGTTCCAGGAAATCCGCATTGCTCTGGTCAAGACGACGATGTCCGAGAGTGAACGGCCGCCGGACGTGATCGAATCGGCGATCCGGCAACTCGTCTCGCGGGCGGTGTACTCGACCGAGGTCGTGGATATCTTCGCGGCGGCGGGCTTGGACAAGCCGGACATCTCGATCCTGTCCGATGAATTTCTGGCGGACGTGAAGGACTTGCCACAGCGCAATCTGGCGTTCGAGCTGCTGAAGAAGCTACTCAACGACGAGATCAAGACCCGCATGAAGAAGAACGTGGTGCAAGCACGTTCTTTCGCGGAGATGCTGGAACAGTCGGTACGCAAGTACCAGAACCGGGCCATCGAGGCCGCCCAGGTAATCGACGAACTCATCAGGCTGGCGAAGGAAATCCGCAACGCGCAGGCGCGTGGCCAGGAACTGGGTCTGTCGGACGATGAAGTTGCCTTCTACGATGCGCTGGCCGACAACGGTAGCGCCAAGGAAATCATGGGTGATGAAAAGCTCCGCTTCCTTGCCCAGGAACTGGTGCAGCGCGTGAAGCAGAACGTGAGCATCGACTGGCAGGTGCGTGAGAATGCCCGCGCGCACATCCGTGTGCTGGTGAAGCGGATATTGCGCAAATACGGCTATCCGCCCGACATGCAACAGCGTGCCACGGAGTTGGTGCTGGAGCAGGCGGCGGTGCTGTGCGGGGATTGGAGCGAAGCCACGAACGGGAAATAGCAATATGTCCACTACTGATGTTTGTCCAAACATCGAAAACAATATGAATCCGCGGAGGCAACCGCCATCGGACAGCAGAAGCCTCTACGGATCTTGTAAATACCCACATTGGGCATTAAAATGCCCAATGTGGGTATCAAGATCGAACATGCGGTGCGCAAGAAAAGCCGCGGCGTTGAAGAAGCGCCCGCGCGCTATACCGTGGCCGAGAAATCGGGGCATAGCCTGGCTGATGCTTTATTCACTACCACTCAGCAGCGCGTATTGGGCGCATTGTTTGGGCAACCTCAGCGCAGCTTCACGGTAACCGAACTGATTGCCTTGACCGGGGCCGGTTCGGGGGCCGCGCAACGCGAACTGGCCAGACTTACCGCGAGCGGACTGCTGACAGTGCGTCCGATCGGTAACCAGAAGCATTACCAGGCCAATCCCGCCTCGCCGATCCACGACGAGCTGGTCGGCATCATGCAGAAGACCGTGGGCTTCGCCGATCCTTTGCGACAGGCACTGGCGCCGCTGGCGAAGAAGATAGCTGCTGCATTCGTATATGGCTCGGTCGCCAGACGTAACGACACCGCTGTCAGCGATATCGACCTGATGATCGTGTCCGACGAGCTTGGCTACGCCGATGTTATGTTGGCGTTGCATTCCATGCAGGAAAGGCTGGGGCGTGAGATCAATCCGACCATCTATTCGCGCAGCGAACTTGCCAAGCGAGTGCGTAACCGGAACGCATTCGTTCGTAACGTGCTGGCACAACCCAAGTTGTGGCTGATCGGCGGCGAAAATGATCTCGGCACTTGAGCATCTTGCCGGGCCGAACGGGCCGTTGTTGGCTGAGCCAGCCGATGCCGGCGAGTCTTTGCGCTAAACCTTCTGAAACTCCTCAACCAAAAACTCCGTAAACACCCGCGCCGCCGGCTTCGCGGCCCGGCCGCCGGCGAACACGGCGTGAATCTCGATCGACCCCATGTCCCATTCCGGCAGCACGCGCACCAGTGTGCCGTCCGCGAGTTCCCGGCGGCAGCCGACGAGGCTTGTCGGGATGATGCCGAGTCCGGCGACGGCGGCGGCAATCGAGCCTTCGTGGATGGTGATCATCAGCTTGCTGTTCATATGAACTGACGTGACGTGGCCGTTCTTGCGAAACGACCAGTCGGATGCGCCGCTCATGGGGCCGATGATGGCGGTGTGTGTCGCGAGATCCGACGGTGTCTGCGGCGTGCCGGCTTGCGCCAGGTAGGCGGGGGAGGCGGCCAGGACGCGCGGCCAGGCCATGATGCGCTTCGCCGTCGCGGTGGAGTCCGCCAGCACGCCGAAGCGCAGCGCGACGTCGACGCCTTCGGTCACCAGGTTCTGGAGCTGATCGTCCATCAGCAGCTCGATGCGCAATGCCGGATGCCGGTTCATGTAGCGCGGCAGACGCGGAATGACTTCGCGCGTACCGAAACCCGATGACAGGCCGATCCGCAGCGTGCCGCGCAGTTCGCCGGTGCCGCGCGCGTCGTGGTCGGCTTCGTCGAGCGCCGCGAGGATCGGTTCGATGCGTTCGAGATAACGCGCGCCGGCTTCCGTCAATGTCACTGCGCGCGTGGTGCGGGTGAAGAGCGCAACGCCGACGTCTGCTTCCAGCGCCGAGATCAGGCGCGACGCCGACGGTTGCGACAGCCCGACTTCGCGGCCGGCACCCGAGAAACTGCCGGTGCGGGCGACGCGCGCGAAAAGCCTGAGCGCTATGAGCCGATCATTCATGTCAGCGGCAAATATAACAAAGTTGCGCCGGGCGGCTACCCAGCTGCGGTCGAAAGCCCTATCTTGCGCGTTGTCGCGCTGCAGGAGTGCCTGCTGCGCCGGGAACGGAATTTAAATTCTCAAGGAAACGGAAAAGAATATGGGCAATTTGTCAGGAAAAATAGCGGTCGTGACTGGAGCCTCAAAAGGCATCGGCGCGCAGATTGCGAAGGAGCTCGCCGGGCATGGCGCGTCTGTCGTGGTCAATTACGCGACCAGCAGAAGCGGCGCGGAAAAAGTTGTCGCCGACATTGTGAATGCCGGCGGTAATGCGATTGCCATTGGTGGCAGCGTCGCCGGTGCCGATGAGGTCGAGCGGCTTTTTGCAGAAGTGCGGAAGGCTTACGGCAGGATCGACATTCTGGTGAACAATGCCGGCATCTATGCGTTCGCGCCGATCGAAGCGGTTACCACCGAAAGCATCACTTCGATGTTCAGCGTCAACGTCGCCGGCCTGCTGCTTGCGACCAGGGCGGCGCTGCCGCTGTTCCCGCCGGAGGGTGGCAGCATCATCAACATCGGCTCCATCGCGGGTGAAATTGCGATGCCGGATTCCTCTGTTTACAGCGGCACAAAAGGCGCGGTCAATTCCATCACGCGCGTGCTGGCGAAGGAACTCGGGCCGAGAAAAATTCGCGTCAACGCGGTCAATCCGGGCATGACGTTGACCGAGGGATTGAAGGCGGCCGGTGTCAGCGGCAGCGGGCGTGAAGCCCTGGCGGTGCAGGGCACACCGCTCGGTCGCATCGGCCAACCGGAAGATATCGCCCGCGTCGTCGCGTTTCTGGCGAGCGATGAAGCGGGATGGGTGACGGGATCGCTGGTTGACGCTGCGGGCGGCTTCCGTTGACCGGTTGCTGAGAACGGACCGATTGCGCGGCGCGAAAAGGACCCGATGTAATCGGATTACGTGGTGATT
>DASSOO010000098.1:0-4389 GCA_035700455.1 Gammaproteobacteria bacterium | reverse complement strand
AGGGGGCGGTTCTTGCTCATGGCCGGGGAATGTACAGAGTTTAAGACTGGATGTCAAGTTTTATTTACATTAAGTCAGGAACCCCATACTTATCTGCGGCTTGGTGGCGACGCAGCGGCTGAGGCCCTAAAATTTCCCGCGCCATGAATCATTCCCGGCATTTTGACGTCATCGTCGTCGGCGGCGGCCACGCTGGCACCGAAGCCGCGCTCGCGAGCGCGCGCGTCGGCGCGCGCACGCTGCTGGTCACGTACAGCATCGAGGCGCTCGGCCAGATGAGCTGCAACCCGGCGATCGGCGGCATCGGCAAGGGGCATCTGGTCAAAGAGATCGACGCGCTCGGCGGCGCGATGGCGCGCGCGACCGACCGTGCCGGCATCCAGTTTCGCAGGCTCAACGCGAGCAAGGGCCCGGCGGTGCGCGCGACGCGCGCGCAGGCCGATCGCACTTTATATAAGGCGGCGATTCGGGCGCTCATCGAAAACCAGCCGAACCTGGTGCTGTTCCAGCAGGGCGTCGACGATCTCATCGTCGAGAATGGCCGCGTCGCCGGCGTCGTTACGCAAATGGGTTTGGAATTTCGCGCGCGCGCGGTGGTGCTGACCGTCGGCACTTTCCTCGGCGGACGCATCCACATCGGCGAAAGCCACTACGGCGGCGGCCGCGCCGGCGATCCGCCCGCCAACCGGCTCGCGTCGAGGCTGCGCGAGCTGCCGTTTCGCGTCGCACGCCTGAAGACCGGCACGCCGCCGCGCATCGACGGCCGCACGATCGACTACGCCGGCCTCGCAGTGCAGCCGGGTGACATGCCCGTGCCGGTGTTTTCGTTTCTGGGTAGCGCCGCCGAGCATCCGCGCCAGGTCGACTGTCACATCACCCACACCAATGCGCGCACGCATGAGATTATCCGCAGCGGCCTCGATCGTTCGCCGATGTTCTCCGGCGCGATCGAAGGCATCGGCCCGCGCTACTGCCCGTCGGTCGAAGACAAGGTCGTGCGCTTTGCCGACAAGGCCGCGCACCAGATTTTCATCGAACCGGAAGGCCTCGACACGCACGAGGTTTATCCGAACGGCATCTCGACCAGCCTGCCGTTC
This sequence comes from Gammaproteobacteria bacterium, assembly GCA_035700455.1. Classification (GTDB taxonomy): domain Bacteria; phylum Pseudomonadota; class Gammaproteobacteria; order Natronospirales; family DASSBR01; genus DASSBR01. The sequence continues at coordinate 3,292 of DASSOO010000098.1, read as the reverse complement.
GACGTGCAACTTGAATTCGTGCACTCAATCAAGGGCTTTGAGCAAGCGCACGTCACCCGGCCTGGTTACGCGATCGAATACGATTTCTTCGATCCACGCGATCTGAAATATTCGCTCGAAACCAAATTCATCGACGGATTGTATTTCGCCGGCCAGATCAACGGCACCACCGGCTATGAGGAGGCTGCGGCGCAGGGGTTGATTGCCGGCATGAACGCGGCACTGGCGATCCAGGAACGCGAGGCGTGGTGCCCACGCCGCGACGAAGCCTATATCGGTGTTCTGATTGACGACCTGATCACCCGCGGTGCCTCCGAACCGTATCGCATGTTCACCAGCCGCGCCGAATACCGCCTGAGCCTGCGTGAGGACAATGCCGATCTGCGTCTCACGCCCAAGGGGCGAGAGCTGGGACTGGTCGACGACGTGCGTTGGCGTCGCCTTGAAGCCAAGCGCGAAGCGATCGCGCACGAGCAGGCGCGGCTCGACGAAGTATGGGTACGGCCCGGCGCGGCGGTCGAGCGCATGCTGGGGCAGCCGCTGGCGCAGGAGCAGCGCGCCGCGGCGCTTCTTGCGCGTCCCGACGTGACTTACTCGAAGCTCACGGCGTTGCCGGGAATAGCCCCAGGCATCGCCGACGCCGAAGTCGCCGAGCAGGTGGAAATCCAGGCGCACTACGCCGGCTATATAGAACGCCAGCGGGCGGAAGTCGAGACCAACCGTCGCCATGACGAAACGCCGCTGCCGAGCGACTTTGACTATGCTGCCGTAAAGGGCTTTTCCGCCGAAGTGCGCCAGAAGCTGGAACGTATCCGCCCGGCCACGCTTGGCCAGGCGGCGCGTATCGACGGCATGACGCCGGCCGCGATTTCACTGCTGCGAATCTACCTGAAGAAGCGGACAAAGCTGAAGCAGAGCGCTTGAGTCGGCGGTCATCTGCGGATTCGTCGCACAACGGCATTTCTGCTACATTCGCGCAACATGAGCGCATCAACCGCATCGCGTATTTTTCTCGCACTTCTGCTGACGGCGCTGGGCGCCCTTTCGGCCGCGGCGACCGTTCCGTCGGGTACGCAACTCGCGAAGCAGCAAGTCCTTAACCGCGGCAACGGCAACGAGCCGGAGACGCTCGATCCGGCGCGGGCGCGCAGCGACGCAGCGCTGCAGCTGGCGCGCGATTTGTATGCGGGGCTCACCGGCGAAAGCCCGGCGGGCGAGGTGGTGCCGGCGGTCGCGGATCGATGGCATGTCAGTGACGACGGCACCGAATATACCTTTCACATCCGCGCGAACGCGCGCTGGTCTAACGGCAAACCGTTGACCGCCGGCGACTTCGTCTACGCGTGGCGACGCGCCGTCGATCCGAAGACGGGTTCGCCGTACGCCGACACGTTTGCGGTCATTGCCAACGGGCCGGCGATCGTTGGCGGCAAGGCCGACCCCGCGACACTCGGCGTCAGCGCGTCCGATGCACACACGCTGAAAGTGAAGCTGCACGCGCCGGCGCCGTACTTTCTCGACATGCTGACGGAGCCGGTCATGTTTCCGGTCTATCGTCCCGCGATCAAGAAGTATGGCGATGCATTCACCCGCCCAGGGCACAGCGTCACCAATGGCGCCTATGAACTCGCCGACTGGGTCGTTAACAGCAAAATCACGCTCACGCGCAATCCTTATTACTGGGATAACGCCCATACCGTCATCGACACGGTCAATTACCTGCCGATTACCGACGAAGCGAGCGAACTGGATCGCTACCGTGCCGGCGGCCTCGATGTCACCTACACGATCCCGGAGGCGCAACTCGGCTGGATCAGGTCGCATCTTGCTGGCGAGCTGCATATCGCGCCTTACCTCAGCACCTATTTCTATGGTTTCAACTCCAGCCGGCCGCCATTCAAGGACAACCCGAAGCTGCGCCAGGCGTTGTCGATGGCGATCGATCGCAGCGTGATCGCGACGAAAATTCTGCACGCCGGCGAGCAGCCCGCGTACGGTTTTGTACCGCCCGGCATGAGCAACTACATAACGCAGCGTTTTGCGTGGGCCGGCTGGCCGCGCGACAAGCGTCTCGCGCGGGCGCGCGCGTTGTATCGAGAGGCCGGCTATTCAACGGAAAAGCCGCTGCACGTCACGATCATGTACAACACCGGCGACGTGCACCAGCGCATCGCGCAGGCGATCGCGGCAATGTGGAAGGCGAACCTCGGCGTCGATGCGCAGCTCGTCAACGAGGAGTTCAAGGTATTCCTGCAGGATCGCCAGGAAATGCGGACAACGCAGATTTTCCGCTCCGGCTGGGTCGCCGACTACAACGACGCCTACAGCTTTCTGCAGATCCTGCTCGGCGACAACGGCATCAACGATACCGGTTACAACAGCGCCGAGTACGACCGGCTGATGCACGAGGCTTCGCGGCAGCAGGACTCGGCAAAACGCGAAGCGCTGCTCGAACGGGCCGAACGCGTCATGCTCGCGGACAACCCGATCATGCCGGTCTACTTTTACGTCAGCAAGCACCTGGTCAAGCCGTACGTCGGCGGCTGGCATGACAACGGGCTCGACCATCATTACACCAAGGACTTGTATATTCGTGCCCACTGAGGCGCCAACTGCGACTGTCATTCGCGCGGGCATTCATAACCGCAAGATGGATACCTGCCTGTGCGGAAATGACAGGAAATCCCCGGCTTGATCTCCTACACCCTCAAACGTATTCTCGCGGCGATCCCCACGCTGCTCATCATCATCACGCTGGCATTCTTTCTGATGCACGCCGCGCCGGGCGGGCCGTTCGCCGCCGAGCGGCCGGTACCGCCGGCCGTGCAGCAGAACCTCAACCGCATGTATCACCTCGACCAGCCGCTGATCGCGCAGTACGGCGACTACCTTGCCGACATACTGCGCGGCGACTTCGGGCCGTCGTTCAAGTATGCGGATTATAGCGTCAACGACTTGATCGCCGCGGGATTTCCGGTATCGCTGCAGCTTGGCGTGAGCGCCATCCTGCTGGCGCTGATTCTCGGCATCGCCGCCGGCGCGTACGCGGCTTTGCGCCGCGACAGTTGGGCCGATCACCTGCTGCGCGTCGTCACGATGACCGGCATCTCGGTGCCGAACTTTGTCGTCGCGCCGCTGTTGATCCTGATCTTTGCCGTCACGTTGCACTGGCTCCCCGCAGGCGGCTGGAATCGCGGCGCATTTGCCGACGCGGTACTGCCGACGATCGCACTCGCGTTACCTTATATTGCGTACATCGCGCGCCTGACGCGCACCGGCATGATCGAGGCAC
>DASSOO010000097.1:0-2294 GCA_035700455.1 Gammaproteobacteria bacterium | reverse complement strand
CACGCCCGAAGCCTGTACGGTGATCGTCAGTGGGCCCTGCTTGACGGTACTGATCAGTACCGATGAGCGCGGCACGCTCGGCGCCGCCGGCTTGAGAAAGCTGACGAGCACAATCGCGGCGATGATCACAGCGGCGGCGCTGCCGGCGAGCGCCCAGCGCTTACGGCGGCGCTGGCGCAGGTGGGTCGGAGATCGCGGTTTGTCCATGTACCCCTCTGAATGAACGGCTTTATACACAACAAAGCAAGTAGCGTGCCAAATCATTTTATCGTTTGCATACAGCGGCTTAGCCGGATTTCCGGAATAAGCTGGAGGTCAAAAATGTGCGCTTTCGGGACAACCCGATCCCATAACCGAACACGGTGAGCGCGCCGTAACGATGACCGGGGGTGGGTGCACGACGTTTTAGCTGGAAGTTTCCGGCTTGGTACGAAGCGGCGCGGCGCGCGCCGCAAATCTGCTGTGAAGGTCGGTGACAGATCACCGCTGCCGGCAGCTCGCAGCCGTGGCGACGCGGCGCGACGAAGATCGCGGCAGCGATAAATCCCCATGCGGCGGGAACAGGCCGGTTGTCGCCCCGGTTCGGGACCTATGGCCGTTCGCCGGTGGCGGGCCAGAAGCTACTGTCCCCGAACCACGCGGCGCCCGGACGCGGCGCCAGCCAGGGCGAAATTTCCGGTAGCCAATGAGCGGCCGCATTCTCCGTCAGCGTACGCAACATCTCCAGCATACCGATCCGGACTGGCCGCGACGCCGGGCGCGCCTGCACGAGCGTCGTTTCCAACGAAGCCTGGCTGCGCAGCTTGAGTTGCGCACGCTGCGCACGCACGATCTCGGCCACAGCCCGACGGCCGGTGGTGACGATTCCGGTACCCTGCGCGTCTACCGAAACGGCCGCGACATGTGGCGCCGCAGGCATGACAAGCTTGGGCGACGGCCGCGATTGGGCGCGAATCTGGTGCAGCGCAGCCCGGGTGTTGTGGTGGATCGACGCTGTCAGCGCGGGCTGCGCCGGTGCCGCTGCCGCGTTCGCAGCGCCGATGAGCAGAGCGCCGGTTAACATAGCTGCGATGCTCAAGCGCAAATAACCTTCGGGGTGAAGCGAAGGAGTGCAAAAGAATTCGTTCATGGCTGACCCTCCAAACCTGCATTCAACTCGGCCGCCAAAAAAGTTGCGGCTCGCCTGCAATCACTAAGGCAAATACCGTGCCAGTGTTATTATTTAGATGCCTCGCAAGCGTTTAGCGTTTAGCCGCCCCTTTTTAAAGCGCAATACTGTCCGCTTTCGGAGCAATGCAATCCCATAATCGAAACTCGTGTACCATGCAGCAGCATTGACATTCGTGCCGCCGCCATGCCTTCGCCCAACATCCTCATTGCCGACGACCAGCAGGACGTGCTTGACAGCCTGCGCTTGCTTTTGAAAAGCGAGAATTTGCAATCCCATTGCGTGCGTTCGCCGGCCGCCGCGCTCGACGCGGTCCGTGGCGAACGCTTCGACGCAGCATTGATCGACCTCAATTACGCGCGGGATACCACGTCCGGCACCGAAGGCATCGAGCTCATTCAAGCAATCCGACGCATCGACGACGGCTTGCCGATGGTGGCCATGACCGCCTGGGGCAGCGTGGAATTGGCGGTCGAGGCAATGCGCCACGGCGCGGCGGATTTCATCGAAAAGCCGTGGGACGACACGCGCCTCATGAGCGTGCTGCGCAACCAGATCGCACTTGCGCAAGCCGTGCGCCACAGCCGCAAGCTCGATGAGGAAAACGCGACGCTGCGCGGCGGACAAAAAACCGATTTCATCGCCGAGTCGGCGGGCATGCGCGAAGTACTGCGTCTGGCCGCCCAGGTTGCGAGTGCCGATGCGAGCGTGCTTATCACCGGCGAGAACGGTACCGGCAAAGGTGTGCTCGCGCGCCACCTGCACGCGCTGTCGCGCCGTGCCGAGCAGCCATTCATCCGCGTCAATCTCGGCGGCCTCGCCGAATCGCTGTTTGAAAGCGAACTCTTCGGCCATGTAAAAGGTGCGTTTACCGACGCGAAATCGGATCGCCTCGGTCGTTTCGAGCTCGCCGACGGCGGCACGTTATTTCTCGACGAAATCGGCAACCTGACGACGGAACAGCAGGCGCGGCTGCTGCACGTTCTGGAAGAAGGCGAATTCGAGCGCGTCGGTGCCTCACGCTCGATTCGCGTCGACGTGCGCATCATCGCCGCGACAAACACCGATTTGCAGGCCGCGATTGGCGCGGGGAAATTCCGCAAAGATCTTTATTACCGCCTCAACA
>DASSOO010000096.1:0-5750 GCA_035700455.1 Gammaproteobacteria bacterium | reverse complement strand
AAATGCACGACGCGACGGACGAGATGCGCCGCGAAGGTCAGGCCGCGATGGAGCGCCAGAAGCACGTAGCCGCGGATCGAGCGAACGCGGCCGCCAACGCGTTACGCCGCGCGCGCGAACAATTCAACAGCGACAGTCAGCCTTACATGGCGGATCTGGCCGGACGCTTCGCCGACAATCTCGACCGGCTCGCCGGCAGACTGCACGAGCGCGATCTCTCAAGCCTCACCGACGAGCTGCAGAGTTTTGCCCGTCGCCGTCCCGGTATGTTCATCGGTGGCGCGGTCATCAGCGGCTTTATGCTGGCGCGCTTTCTCAAGAGTTCGGAACGGGGCGACCGTTCGCTGGCGTCGGCCGCACGTGCGCGCCCGGCTGGCGACTCGGGCGGCCATTATCGGCCGCATCAAGAATCGGCACCCGCCGGTGCGGAATTCGAAGTGGCGTCGCCTGAGATGCCCGCAGCCAATGAGGTACAACATCATGCGCAATCCCACTGAATTCAGGCGGCCGGTGCCGGAGACACCGCACGAAGATCGGTCGCTGATCAGTCTCGTCACCGATTTAACGCGTGACACGGCGACGCTGCTGCGCGAGGAAGTCGAGCTGGCGCGTACGGAACTGTCCGAGCGCGTGTCGCAGGCCACCAGCGGGATCGCCGCGTTGGTTTCGGCGGCCGTCATCATGCTTTCCGGGCTGGTCGTCCTGCTGACCGGCGGATCGCTCGGCCTCAACCTGCTGCTCCCGGCGGCGCTGACGCCGTGGCTCGGTTTTCTGATTGTCGGCGCGTTTTTCGTCTGTATCGGCCTCATCATGACCGCAAAGGGACGCAGCAATCTGAAATCGGAAAACCTGATGCCCAAGCGCACGGTGACAAACATCAGGCGCGATCAACGGATGGCGAAGGAGCATTTGAGATGAGCAGCAACGAAAGAAATGCGGATGCGCTGGAGTCCGATATCGAGCAGACCCGTGCGCGCATCGACAATACGATCAGCGCGCTGGAACACAAGTTGTCGCCGGGGCAGTTGCTCGACGAGGGCATCGACTACCTGAAGCGCAGCGGCGGTGGCGAGTTTACCGCCAATCTTCGCGACTCGGTCACCCAGAATCCGCTGCCGGTTGCGTTACTGGGTCTGGGCGTCGGTTGGCTGATGTTCGCATCGCGCTCCGGAAACGGCGGTGCCGGCCGCCCGCGCATGCGTGAGCGGATGAGCGGGGCCGCCGAAAGCGCCGGCGAGGCCGCCGAGCGTATCGGCAACAAAGCGCAGTACGCGCGCGATCGCGCCCGCGATATCGCGGGCGAGGCGCGCGCCGGCATGCAGCGGATGCGCGGCAGTGCGCGCTCGTTGACGCGCGGCGCGGCCTACAATGCGCGGCGCGCCACCAGCCGGATGACCGATTACATGTACGAGCAGCCGTTGGTACTGGGTGCGCTCGGCATTGCGTTCGGCGCGGCTTTGGGTGCATCGCTTCCGGCGACCGAGCAGGAAGACGAGTTGCTCGGCCCAATGCGCGATGATCTTGTCCAGCGCACCGCCGAGACCGGCCGTGAGCAGGCCGAAAAAGTAAAATCCGCGGCCTATGCGGCCAAGGATGCGGCGCAGCGCGAAGCTGATCAGCAGGGGCTGACCACGCCGCATTAGCTGAAAAGTCAGCCGGCAGGCCGTATTCCAACGGCGTGTCGGATTGCGCATCAGGCTGCCGGCACCCCGACGGGTGCCGGGCTTTTTTTCGCGCGCGATAATCGTGAGCATATTTGTGTCAGGATGCAGTAGTCGCCAGCCCGCGCGACTGTCAAGCGCGTGCCGAACAAATAACAAAGGAGGCCGCAGTGCCAGAGAAAGCCGGTCGGCTGCGAATTGCCGCGCTCGCGGCGCCACTCACAGCCGTGCTGGTTGCGCCGGCCGCCGCCCAACCGCCCACCAATCTCGGCGAAGTTGTCGTAACCGCGACGCGCACGCTGCAATCGGGATTCGAAACGCCGACCGCGGTCAGTGTCGTCGGCGGCGACAAAATCCCGCCGGGTGCGCCCGGCGCGAGCCTCGCACAAAGCCTCGCCCGTGTGCCGGGCGTGGTCGCGCAGAACCGCGGCAGTTATGCGCAGGATTTGCAGATTTCAATGCGCGGCTTCGGCTCGCGTGCGTCGTTCGGCGTGCGCGGCATCCGGCTGCTTGTCGACGGCATTCCGGTATCGGACCCGGGCGGGCAGGGCGAAACGGACATTTTCAATCTCGGCGATATCGCCCGCATCGAAGTGCTGCGCGGGCCGTTTTCGACACTCTATGGCAATGCCGCGGGCGGCGTCATCCAGGTTTTCACCAAGGACGGCCCGGCGCGGCCGACGCTCGCCGGGGGCCTCCTGTTCGGCAGCTACGGTACGACGATAGAGCGCCTCGACGGCGGCGGCACGGCGGGCAATCTCAACTATAACGTCAACATCTCGCACTTCCTCACCGACGGCTACCGCGAGCACAGCGGTGCCGAGCGCGAATACCTCTACGGCAAGTTTCGCTACGCGCTCGCCGGCGGCGGCACGTTGACGCTGCTCGTCAACGGCGAAAACCAGCCGCACGCGCGCGATCCTTCCGGTCTCACGCGCGCGCAGGTGGCGGAAGATCCGCGCCAGGCGGTTGACCGTGTGTTTCAGTTCGGTGCCGGCGAAAGCCACCGGCACCGCCAGGGCGGCGTGGTTTACGACCGGCACCTGGGCGCGAACGACAGTGTGCATGCCATCGCCTGGTACGGCAGCCGCCGCGTGATCCAGTACCTGCCGTTCGCCGGCGATGCGCCGCTGTCGGGCGGAGCGGTCGTCGATTTGGGCGACACCTTCGGCGGCGGCAGCGCCCACTGGACCCACGACGACATGCTGTTCGGCGTGCCGGCGAGTTTCACCTTCGGCTTCGACTATCAGCGCCAGAGCGAATTGCGCAAGGGCTTCGTCAACAATGACGGCGTCGAAGGCGCGCTTGCGCGCAACGAGAACGATGTCTCCGCGCAACTCGGCGAGTACGCGCAGGGCCGCTGGCGCATCGGGCGCTGGCAGGTTTTCGGCGGTATCCGTCACACGCGCGTATCGTTCGACAGCGACGATCACTTCATCACCGCAGTCGACCCCGACGACAGCGGCAGCCGCAGGTTTTCCAGTACCGAGCCGGTCGGCGGCCTGTTGTACAAGCTTACGCCGGCGCTCAACTTCTATGCGAACTACGGCCGTGGATTCGAGACGCCGGTGTTTTCCGAACTCGCCTACCGGCCGGACGGCACGGCGGGCTTTAACGGCAACCTCGACCCGAGCACCAGCGAAAATTACGAGGCAGGTCTCAAGGGAGACTGGTTGTCGGCACAGTTCCGGCTGGCTGCCTTCCACATCCATACCAGCGACGAGATTATCGTCGCCAGTTCCAGCAACGGCCGCACCAGCTTTCGCAACGCCGGCAGCACGTCGCGCAATGGCGTCGAATTGAGCGTCGACGGCGAGCTTGGCGGCGGCTGGCACGGCTATGCCGCCTACAGCTACCTCAACGCGCGGTTCAGCGGCGGACCGCTCGCAGACAAGTGGCTGCCCGGCGTGCCCCGCGACACACTCTACGGCGCGCTGACCTGGCGTTACGCGCCGCTCGGCTTTTCAACCACGCTGGATGCACAGTGGCGCAGCCACGTGTACGTTGACGAACAGAACAGCGACTACGCCGCAGGCTACATGGTTGCCGATTGCCAGCTAGGCTTCAGGCAGAGCGTCGGCGGCTGGGAGTTCAGCGAGTACGGGCGCATCAACAACCTGTTCGACCGCAGCTACATCGGCGCGATAATCGTCGATGCAAGCAACGGCCGCTATTTCGAGCCGGCGCCGACGCGGAATTATATCGTCGGGTTGAGTGTGAATTATTCATTTTAGGTAAAAGGTCATAGGTAATGGGTAATGGGTAATGGGTAATGGGTAATGGGTAAGAAGGAAGAAATGGAGGGGCGGCGGTAGTGGTTAGTGGTGAAGAATCTTCTCTTCACCCATTACCCATAACCTATAACCCATGACCTGATCACCCAGGTCAGTGGTCAGTGCGGGTGCGATGGCCGGCTGGCTCGATCTTGCGTCAGCCGGCAAAGCGTGACTGCTTTCGCAGTTGCGAGCGATAGATGAAAACCGCGATGAAATAGGGGGCCCATCGCGTTGCCTTGGCTTTACTGCGCGCGTAGCCTGAAGCTTTCCGGTGTTCTCAGGCCACGGAAGGCGCCATGAAACCAGCCGCACAATTCTTTACCGAACCCACGACCGAGCCACCGGCGCCGTACGCCGGCTTCGTGTACATGCCGATCGGCGGCGACTGGCAGTACGGCAGCGGCCAAAAGACCTTGAAAGACCGCAACCCCTTCAGCGGCGAGATGCTGGTCGAAATTCCAAGCGCCGATCGCAACGACATCGACGCAGCCTATCGCGGCGCAGCGGAAGTGCAACGATCGTGGGGCGATGCGTTGCCGGGCGAACGCGCCGCGGTGATGCGCGCGGCCGCCGCAGTGATGGAGGCGCGGCGCGAGGAAATCGTCGGCTGGCTGGTGCGCGAGTCGGGCAGTACGCGCATCAAGGCGAACCTGGAGTGGAACGCGGCGCACGGCGTGTTGTTCGAAGCCGGGATGCTGCCGTACATGGCCAAGGGCCAGATCGTGCCAAACGATATCCCGGGCAAGGAAAGCCGCGTGTACCGCAAGCCGGTCGGTGTCATCGGCGTCATCAGCCCGTGGAACTGGCCGCTGCAACTGTCGATGCGTTCGATTGCGCCGGCGCTTGCACTCGGCAACGCGGTGGTCCTCAAGCCGGCGAGCGACACGCCGATTACCGGCGGATTGCTGCTCGCGAAGATCTTCGAAGAAGCCGGCCTGCCCGAAGGACTGCTGAGCGTTGTCGTCGGCGCCGGCAGCGAAATCGGCGACGCGTTCGTCTGCCATGCGATACCGCGCGTGATTTCGTTTACGGGTTCGACCGCTGTCGGCCGGCACATCGCCAGGCAGGCGGCCGACGCGCCGATACTCAAGCGCGTCGAACTGGAGCTCGGCGGTAACGGCCCGTTCATCGTGCTCGACGATGTCGATCTCGACCGCGCGATCGATTCGGCCATTGCCGGCAAGTTTCTGCACCAGGGTCAGATCTGCATGATCGCCAACCGATTCATCGTCGATACCGCGCTCTACGATCAATTTGTCGAACGCTTCGCCGAACGTGCCGGCGCGCTCAAGGTTGGTGATCCGGATGAAGACGACACGGCCATCGGCCCGATCATTAACGCGAGCCAGTTCGACCGCCTCCTCAAGCATCTGCGCGGCGCGCGCAAGGCGGGCGCGCGCGAAGTACTCGGCAGCGAGCCGCACGACCTTGTGTTGCCGCCGCATGTGTTTGCGGACGTAACCAACGATATGCCGGTGGCGCGGGACGAGCTGTTCGGCCCGATCGCACCGATCATTCGTGCGGCGAACGAAGACGAAGCGCTGGCGCTTGCCAACGCCACCGAATACGGCTTGTCCGCAGCCGTGTTTTGCGGTGACGTCGAGCGCGGCGTGCAGTTTGCGCGGCGGCTCGAAGTCGGCATGGCGCACGTCAACGACCACCCTGTTAACGATGCGCCATTCAGTCCGTTCGGCGGCGAAAAAAATTCCGGAATCGGCCGTTTCAACGGCGCCTGGGCGGTTGACGCATTCACCACCGAGCAGTGGTTGAGTGTGCAGCACGCGCCGCGGCCGGCGCTGTTCCCGGCTTAGAA
>DASSOO010000095.1:0-2850 GCA_035700455.1 Gammaproteobacteria bacterium | reverse complement strand
GGCCTGTTCGACGAAGTGCAACATCCGCTGCTCGCACGCGCACAATTGCCGGACGCAGTGCTTGCCGGCATCATCGACACGCTGTCGCGCGATGGCGGCGGCAATAGCAATACAGCGGCGCGCAAATGGATCAACTACCGCGACCTGTCGGTGCAGCAGTTGGGGTCGATCTATGAACGGCTGCTGGAACACGCGGTGGTGCCCGCCGGCGACGGCGGCGTTACGACACGTCTCAGCATTTTCGGCCGCAAGGGCAGCGGTAGCTATTACACGCACGACGATCTCGTCAAATTGATTATCGAGCGGGCAGTGGGGCCGCTCGTGGAAGAACGGATCGCGGCCTTTGAAAAGCGATCCGGAGAGCTTGCCCACAGCACCAGGCCCAGGCGCGATCGCCTGTTCGCGCTGCAAGACGCCAAACTCGATCCGGCCGCTGCACTGCTCGACCTCAAAATCTGCGATCCGGCGATGGGCAGCGGTCACTTCCTGGTCGCGCTGGTGGACTATCTCGCGGATCGCACGCTTGAGTTGATGGCCGACGCGCCCGCACTGGTTGATTGGGCGCCGGACGAGCAGCAGTACGAATCGCCGCTGGTGCGGCGCATCGCCGATATCCGCGAACGTATTCTCGGCTCGTCAAAGCAGCACGGCTGGAGCGTCGATGTCGATCAGCTCGACGACCGTCACATCATTCGGCGCATGATTCTGAAACGCGTTATCCACGGCGTCGATAAGAACCCAATGGCCGTCGAACTCGCCAAGGTGTCGCTGTGGCTGCACACTTTTACGGTCGGTGCGCCGTTATCGTTTCTGGACCACCACATCCGTACCGGTGATGCGCTTTACGGCGAACATGTCGCCCGCGTTTTGGACGAACTGCGGAACTTCGGTGCACTGTTTCACCAGTCGGCATTGATCCGCATCGGCGCTGCGACGGAGCCTTTGAGCCGCCTGTCGGAACTGACGGATGTGGATATCGCCGAGGTGCATCAGTCCAAACAGATTTTTGACACGATTGTCGCTGAACTGGCACCGGTCAACCGGCTGCTGGATTTCTGGCAGGGGCTGCGCTGGCTCGCGCCGTTGACGAACAAAAAGCAGTTGCAGTCTGACGAATACCGCGGCTTGGCTGCATTGCTGTCCGGCCAATTCGGAGAATTGATGGATGTTGTCGCCAGCGGCTCAGTGGCGGCGGACAAAAAGGAAGACGTGCCGGCTGCTGAGGCGGCGCACGCGCTGCTAGCCGATATTCGTACCCTGGCCGGGCGCGAGCATTTCCTGCACTGGGAGGTCGCGTTTCCGATCGTGTGGCGCGGGCTCGCCGATGGCCGCCCGCAAGGCGGCTTCGACGCGATCATCGGCAACCCGCCTTGGGACCGCATAAAACTGCAAGAGGTGGAGTGGTTTGCCGCCCGCAAACCGGAGATCGCACTGTGTGCCCGCGCAGCCGACCGCAAGAAGAAGATCGCCGCGCTGCAAAAGGCGGATGACCCCCTATGGAGCGATTACCTGCGAGCTAAACACCGGGCCGAAACCGCGGCGCGCATCGCACGCACCGGCGGCGAGTATCCGCAGCTCTCGGCCGGCGACATCAACCTCTATTCACTATTTGTCGAGCGCGCCGAAGCGCTGATCAAGCCTGCCGGTATTGTCGGCCTGTTGACGCCTTCCGGTATCGCCTCGGATCTCGGCGCGAGCAAATTCTTCAAGGCTGTCGCGACGCACAGCCGGCTCGCCGCTCTGTTCGACTTCGAGAACAAGAATGTCTTCTTCCCGGACATCGATTCGCGCTTCAAGTTTTGCGCGCTGATCTTCGGCGGCCGCAGCCGGCGGTTCGCCGAAACCCGTTGCGCCTTCTTCCTGCACGCGGTGGCGGAACTGAATGATCCCGACAAGCAATTCGTGCTGACCGCCGTCGACTTTGCCGCGGTCAATCCGAACACCGGCACCGCACCGGTTTTCCGCTGCCGCCGCGACGCCGATATCACCACGGCCATCTACGCACGCCTGCCGGTGCTCGTCGACCGCCGCGGCGACAAACCGCAAGCCGTCTGGCCGGTCAAATACATGACCATGTTTCACATGACCAACGACTCGGGCCTGTTCAAACGCCGCGACGAATTGGAGGCGGAGGGGTTTTACCCGGTCGACGGGAACCGTTGGAAAAGGGGTGACTCTGAATGCCTGCCGCTGTACGAAGGCAAGATGGTACAAATGTACGACCACCGTGCCGCCAGTATCACGGTGAACGCCGAAAACCTCAATCGGCCTGCACAACCGGTCGCCGCAACGCCGGCGCAGCACGCGGACCCACAATGGCTGCCCGAGCCGCAGTTCTGGGTGGCGACTGATTCATTGCCGCCTGCCTACAGCCCGGCCGAATGGTGCATCGGTTTCAAGGATGTCACCGCACCTACCAACGTACGCACCATGATCGCCGCAGCGCTTCCGGCCGCTGGTTTCGGGAATACGTTGCCCGTGTTTGTTGCCGACAACGGCGCCAAGCAGTTCCGAGCCTACGCACCGCTATTGCTCGCCAACATGAACAGCATGATTTTCGACTACCTCGCGCGGCAGAAGGTGCAAGGCCAGCACTTGAATCTTTATATCGTCGAGCAGCTTCCGGTTCTTGCCGCATCCGGCTACGAGTACGACCTTGGCGACCAGACCGCAGCCGATTTCATCCGCGACCAGGTGTTGCACTTGACATACACGGCGACCGACATGACGCCGTTCGCGCGCGACATGGGCTACGGCGGGCCGCCGTTCATCTGGGACGACGAAGACCGCCGCCACCGCATGGCGCGCCTCGACGCGCTGTTTTTCCATCTCTACGGCATCGACCGAGGC
>DASSOO010000094.1:0-3673 GCA_035700455.1 Gammaproteobacteria bacterium | reverse complement strand
TGCTCATAATTCGTCCAGCTTGCGTTCGCCGTGAGCAACGGCAAACCCAGCGCCTCGGCCTGCGCGCTTAATATTGCCGGGCGCAGACCGTGCGACCGGGTTCGCGAGCCGTCTTCCGTCAGCATCGCGACCAGGCCGACGATGTCGTACGACTCGCGCGCGCGATGCAGCGCGAGGCAGCAATCTTTGCCGCCACTCCATGAAACCGCCGCGCGCGGCTTGCTTTTATTGCTCACCTGATATCTTCGTCGCCGACAATCGCCGTGGTCGGCGCCACTCTAGAGACGCGGAAACCCGCGTGCAAGGACATCGACATTGATCCGCCTGCGGCGGGAACGTACACTCGAAAGTGCAGTACAAACGACGGCGGCCGGCGCCGAGACCGGCTCTCATGGCAGAGGAGATATGACGATGGAACGTCAACCGGCTTGGCCTGAATTGCCTTATCTTGCCTGGAAGGAAACCTGTACGACGCTCCAGCTCTGGGTGCAGATCGTCGGCAAAATCCGGCTGGCGCAAACGCCTTGGCTGAATCACTCCTGGCATGCCACCCTTTATTTGACTGCGCGCGGGCTGACGACTTCGCCGATTGCTTACAATCAACGGCTGTTCCAGATCGATTTCGATTTTATCGACCATGCACTGCTTATATACGTCGATGACGGCTCAAGGGACGCGCTGCCGCTCAAAGCGCAATCCGTCGCCGCGTTCGAAGCCAAAGTATTCGCGGCATTGCGTCAACTCGGCATTCACATAACAATTGACCGCTGCCCGAGCGAAATACCGGATGCGATTCCGTTTCACAAAGACACCGTTCATGCGAGCTACGACCCGGTATACGTTCAACGCTTCTGGCGCGTATTGCTGCAAGCCGACCGCGTGTTCAAGCAGTTCCGCACCAGCTTTCTGGGCAAGAGCAGCCCGGTTCACTTCTTTTGGGGCAGCTTCGACCTTGCCGTCACGCGCTTCTCAGGGCGCCGCGCGCCGCTGCATCCGGGCGGCATGCCGGCGCTGCCCGATGCCGTCACCCGTGAAGCATATTCGCACGAAGTCAGCAGCGCCGGGTTTTGGCCCGGCGGCGGACCTGTCGATTACGCCGCCTTTTATTCCTATGCGTACCCGACGCCGGAAGAATTCAGCCGGCAGCCGGTACAACCTGCCGATGCGTTCTTCCATGTCGGCGCGGGCGAATTTATCCTGCCTTACGATGCGGTACGCACCGCGAAGGACGCCGACCGGACCTTGCTCGACTTTCTGCAAAGCACCTACGAGGCCGCAGCCGAGACGGCCGGCTGGGACCGGCAAGCGCTTGAATGCGCGCCGGGCGTTCCCAGGCAACCGCGCGCTTTATGACGGTTGAGTATGTACATCGACGTTAATGTCGTGATTTTCCGGCAGCGGACGTGACCGACTTTGCCCGTCGCCCATGCGACGAAGGCGTCGTGTTAAGCGCGGCCGAGGCGCCGCCATGCGCACCGGAGCGCCAGCCGTGGGTGCTCGCGGCAACGATACTCGGGTCGAGCATGGCATTCGTCGACGGCACGGTCGTCAACGTTGCGCTGCCGACGCTGCAACGTGAACTGGGCGCGACGGTTGCCGGCGCGCAGTGGGTCGTCGAATCGTACGCGCTGTTGCTGGCATCGCTGCTGCTGGTCGGCGGTGCCTTGGGCGATCGCTTCGGACGCCGGCGCGTCTTCAGCGCCGGCATCGCGCTGTTCGCCGGCGCCTCGATCCTTTGCGGCGCATCGCTCGACATCGGCATGTTGATTGCGGCCCGCGCGGTGCAGGGAATTGGCGGCGCACTGCTGGTGCCGGGCAGCCTGGCGATTATCAGCAACGCGTTCAGCAAGGCCGAGCGCGGCCGGGCGATCGGGTTGTGGTCCGGGTTCTCCGCCATCAGCGGCGGCGCCGGGCTGTTGCTTGGCGGCTGGCTGCTCGACACGACTTCCTGGCGCGCGATCTTTTTCATCAACGTGCCCGTCGCCGCCGTCACGCTTGCGATCACTTTTCGCCACGTACGCGAAAGCCGGGACGACAGCGCGCCGCCGACGCTGGATTGGCCCGGCGCTGCATTGGCAACGCTGGCGTTGGGCGGCCTGACGCTGGGGTTGATCGAGTCGTCGGTGCGCGGCTGGACGGCGCCGCTGGTGATCGGCGCCCTCATCGTCGGCATACTGGCGCTGGCAGCGTTTATCGGCGTCGAGAAGCGCAGCCGCGCGCCGATGGTGCCGTTGGCGATGTTCCGCTCGGCCACCTTCAGCGGCGCAAACCTGATGACGTTGCTGGTGTACGCCGCGCTGGGCGGAATGATGTTTTTCGTGCCGCTCAACCTGATCCAGGTGCAGGGCTATTCCGCGGCCGCCGCGGGCGCGGCCAACCTGCCGTTTATCCTGCTGATGTTTTTCCTGTCGCGCTGGTCGGGCGGCCTGATCGAACGTTACGGCGCACGACTGCCGTTGATCGTGGGGCCTCTGATCACCACCGCCGGGCTGGCCCTGTTCATGCTGCCGGGTGTCGGCGGCAGTTACTGGACGACGTTCTTCCCGCCGATCGTGATCGTGGGCGCCGGCATGGCAGTGACGGTGGCGCCGCTGACGACGGTGGTGATGTCCGCCGCCGAAGCGCATCGCGCCGGTCTCGCGTCGGGAATCAACAACGCGGTATCGCGGGCCGCGTCCGTACTTGCGATCGCCGTGCTGGGGCCGATTATGGTCGGCGTATTCAGCGCCAGCCTGGACGCACGCCTGGACAAGCTGGACGTGGCCCCGGATATTCGGGCCGCATTGCATGCGCAGCGCGTAAACCTCGGCGCCGCCCGCGTACCCGCGCAGGCAGAGCCCGCTCAGCGCGCGGCGCTGGCCCGCGTAATCGATCGTGCGTTCGTGGATGGTTTTCGAGTCGTGGCCGTCATCACCGCATGTCTGACGCTGCTGGGCTCAATCTGTTCGGCGACGCTGATCGGCGGCCGCCGGCCCGCCCGCCGTCACGCCGAATCGCTGCCCCGGCCCACATAAGCTGCCGGATTCGTAGTCCGCAATAACTGATTGCGCAGCGCCCATTCGGTTTCCGGCGCCACCGCCTCCAGAAACCGGACTTCGCCGGCCGCGTAGCAGGCGACCGGCTTGCCGTCGCGGTAGAGAATGCGGTTGCCGGATAACGCCGCCAGCCGTTCGCCGGGCAGGACAATGCCGACGAGGTTCAGCGGATCGGCGGCGGAAACCGAGATCAACTCGCCGTCCGGTTTCTGCTTGCGCACTTCGCGCAAACTCCCGACCGCGTCCGGCAACGCAAACTGCTCGCCGCTCATGCCGGCAACGAAACGGCCGCCGCGGATTTCGCCGCGCGCTTCGAGGCGGCGAAAGACATACAGCAGTTCACGCCACGGCGGCAGCGCAGTCTCACGTTCGAGCAAAGTGCGGAACACGACGCCGTAGCGCAGCAGCAGCGTTTCGGCGATGTGTTCGAGCGTTTCGGGTTCGAGCCCGCGGGCATCGTTGAACTGGATCGCCGGGCCATGCGTCAGTGTCCAGCGGCCGGCGGCATCGAGTCCGGTCAATATGCCATGGGGCGCCGCACGCCGGCGGCGGCCGCGCGGCGCGAGGCGCGCACGGCGGTTTGCGGGCAGTAGCAGCGTGCGCAGTCCGCTGAACGTATCCGCCGTCGCCAGCCCCCA
>DASSOO010000093.1:0-2351 GCA_035700455.1 Gammaproteobacteria bacterium | reverse complement strand
ATCAAAACCCGCGGCGTCGACCTCGGCTTCCAGCAAATCGGCATCACCGGCGTCGATCTCGAAGCCGACGAGGCCCGCCTGCTCGAATACCTTCGCCAGCAGCGCCACGGTTCGATGCACTACATGGCGCGCCATGGCCGGCGCCGCTCGCGTCCGGCGGAACTGGAGCCGGGCACCGTGCGCGTAATTTCGGCGCGACTGAACTATTGGCCGGAAGCGGCACCGGCGGAGGACGTGCTGGCGGATTCGGCGCGCGGCTACGTATCGCGCTATGCGCTCGGACGCGACTATCACAAGGTACTGCGCAAGCGCCTGCAGAAACTGGCGGAATTCATTGAAAGCGAAGTCGGGCCGTTCGGTTATCGCGCATTCAGCGACAGCGCGCCGGTGCTGGAAAAAGCGCTGGCGCGCAACGCCGGTCTCGGCTGGATCGGCAAGCATACGAACCTGATCAACCGGCACGCCGGCTCGTGGTTTTTCCTCGGCGAGATTTACACCGATCTGCCGCTGCCGGTCGACGCGCCTGAAACCGATCATTGCGGCTCGTGCCGTGCGTGTATCGACGTCTGCCCGACGCAGGCAATTGTCGGGCCGTACCAGCTCGACGCGCGGCGCTGCATCTCATACCTGACAATCGAAAATCACGGGCCGATTCCCGAAGAGTTCCGCAACGCGATCGGCAACCGCATTTATGGCTGCGACGACTGCCAGCTCGTGTGCCCGTGGAACAAGTTTGCACACAAGGCCGAGCTGCCGGATTTCGCCCCTCGCCATGACCTCGACGCGGCGACGCTGGTGGAACTGTTTGACTGGGATGAAGCGACGTTTCTCCGCAAAACCGAAGGCAGCCCGATCCGCCGCATCGGTCATGAAGCCTGGCTGCGTAACTGCGCCGTTGCGCTCGGCAACGCACCGTCGACACCCGATGTGATTGCCGCGCTTCGACATCGCCGCGACGACCCGTCCCCGCTGGTGCGCGAACACGTCAACTGGGCGCTGGCACAGCACGAAAAATCAGCCGTTGACCCGACGCTGACGCAACAATAGGCGGCTATACTTACTGTCTTACTTGCGACAGGTTGGCCGATGAATACCGCGCCCGGGCCGTTCATGGCTGAATTTCTCACGCGCCTGAAACAGCGCAAGCTGGTGCAATGGGCGCTGGCGTACCTGGCTGGGTCATGGGTATTGCTGCAGGGCTTCGACCTGATCGGCCAACAGTTCAACTGGCCGGCCGACCTGCTGCGCGGCATTACGCTGGCGCTTGCGCTCGGATTCTTCGTCGTGCTGGTGCTGGCGTGGTACCACGGCGAGCGCGGTGCGCAGCGGCTGTCAGGCGCGGAACTGCTGATTCTGGCCCTGCTGCTGGCGATCGGCGGCGCGTTTCTCTGGCGCCTCGAACGCGCCCAGGCGCCGGCGGCGGTTGCGTCCGCGACCGCTTCGGCGCAAAAAGTCACTGCGCCGGCAGCGCTGATTCCCGCCAAATCAATCGCTGTGCTGCCGCTTGTGAACGAAAGCGGCAACCCCGACGAGCGCTATTTCTCCGACGGCTTGTCGGAAGACCTGATCACTGCCTTGTCGCAATTCGGGGAACTGAAGGTCATCGGGCGCAACTCTTCGTTCCAGTTCCGCAACAGCAAATACGACAGCAAAACCATCGGCAAAAAACTCGGCGTGGCGCACTTGCTCGAAGGCAGCGTGCGCCATGCCGGCGACACTGTGCGCGTGAGCGTCGAACTCGTGAATGCCGCCGATGGCAGCACGCTGTGGTCGCAACGCTACGATCGGCGCTACAAGGACTTGTTTGCTTTGCAGGACGAGATCACGAGTGCTGTCGCCGGCGCACTGAAAGCCCGGCTGCTGCCCGCGGCCGGCTCGGTAGCACAAAGCGATCGGCCGCCGAGCGGCAACCTCGACGCCTACGCAGCCTACCTGCGCGCCAAATCCTACGCGACCGCCAACACCGACGCCGATTTTCGCAAGGCGATAGATGTCTACGGCACCGCCATCCGGCTCGACCCCCACTATGCGGCTGCCTTTGCCGGACTGTCAGCGGTATGGGCTACCTGGTCCGCCGCTTCGTTGAGCGGTGCGGCGGCGCGTCAGGCTTACGCACAAGCAGCGGCAGCGGCAACCACTGCGGTCACGCTGGACCCGAATCTTGCCGCAGCGTATAGCGCTCGCGGCGAGATCATGATTCTGGCCGGCCTCGACTGGAACGGTGCAGAAGCCGAATACCGGCGCGCGCTGCAACTGGCGCCGAACGACGGCCAGACCAAGGCGGTTCTCGGGCAATTGCTGGCCGCACTCGGGCAGACGCGACAGGCCGTGCGGCTGACTCGCGAAGCGCT
>DASSOO010000092.1:0-5113 GCA_035700455.1 Gammaproteobacteria bacterium | reverse complement strand
AGTCGCGGTATTTCTGGAAATCCGCCGGCGGTACGTAGCGGACAACAGGGAGGTGGTTGACGGTCGGACGCAGGTACTGGCCGAAAGTGACGATGTCGACGCCGATTGCGCGCAGGTCGTCCATGGTTTCCGCGATTTCATCTTCGGTTTCGCCCAGGCCCAGCATCAGGCTGGTCTTGGTCAGCACGTCCGGGCGGTGCTGTTTGGCGAACGCCAGCACGTCGAGCGTCTGGTCGTAACCGGCCCGCGGATCCCGCACCGGGTGCGTCAGGCGGCGCACGGTTTCGACGTTCTGCGCGAACACCTCCAGCCCCGAATCGACGACGGTCGCGACATGCTCGTGAACCCCGCGGAAATCGGGCGTCAGCGCTTCGACGACCGTCTGCGGATTCACCTTCTTGATCTCGCGAATGCACGCGGCATAGTGCCCCGCACCGCCGTCCGGCAGGTCGTCGCGGTCGACCGACGTCAGCACGATGTACTTGAGATTCATCAGCCGTACCGATTCGGCTGCCTGGCGCGGCTCGTCGTGATCGAGCCAGCCGTGCGGGTTACCGGTGTCGACGGCGCAGAAACGGCAGGCGCGCGTGCACACTGAGCCCATCAGCATGATAGTCGCGGTACCGGCATTCCAGCATTCGCCGATGTTCGGGCACATCGACTCCTCGCAAACGGTGCTCAGACGATGTTCGCGCACGTTACGCTTGACCGCCTCGTAGCCGGCTCCCGCCGGCAGCCGCGCACGCAGCCACTCGGGCTTACGTCCGACGGGGGCCGCTTCGGCGCGCGGATTGGCCTTGATGCCATTCTTGATCGCACGGATACCGTGCTCTTTTTCGATCTTTGTCCCGCTTTTGACGATCGGAATGCCCTTGAACTCTGTCATGGTTATACCAACGTAATTAATGATGAGTTCCTAGGACTGAGTGCCTAGGACTGAGTAAAAGCAAAGAGCACGCCCGTCTTCACTCAGTCCTAGGCACTCAGTCCCAGGCACTTTCCTATTCTCTCATTCCTGCGCCGCTTTTTCAGCGGCGGGCACGGCCGGCCCGTGGCCCCTGGGCAAGAAGTGCAGGCGCTCGCGCAAGTCACCGCGAACCATGTACAGCTTTGCGTCCCAGCAGAAATGGAACACGCGATAGATGCAGAAGCGTTCGCCGTGGCGATAACTCGCCACCAGCGTGCGCGGCTCGACCAGGAACGGAAAGCGGCGACTGTACTGCGTAGGCTCGACGCGAATGTAGCGTTCCGTGGCATCGGCCTCAAACGAGATCAGGTCGAAGCCGGAGTCGGCGCGCAGGTCCGCCCGCAGCAGCTTGACGTGCTTGGCGAGCGCGCTTTTATGCTCACTTTTGAGGCGCGCGCGTTCGAATGCCAGGGCGAAGCGGCAGCCGGCATCGCGCAGCGCAGCGAACTGTTCCTCGCGGCGCTGAAAGCCGCCGAAGGTTGGAAACCGCGCCCGGCCGGCCAAAAACGCATCGACACGAAATTCCTCGTCGAGCGGCGGCGGCGCCCAGCTTCCGAGCAAATCGATCAACTCATCCGCAACCCGCACTCCACGCACCGCTTGTTCGCCAAGCCAGATACGCTCCAGCCGCTCGCGTGCACCGTCGAGGTAACGGATCAAATGCCGCCGCAATTCGCGGCGCGGCTGCGGCGCCGGCGGATAGACGTCGAGAAACGGCAGGCCGCATTGAAGCAGCACCGCGCTCACGTCCGCATACGCGCGGCGGATAACTACCTCGCTGAACTCGCCGTACGCATCCATCAGTGCGCTGAAATGCTCGGCCTGCTTCAGCACCTGGCCGCGCACGCCGGCTTCGAGCATGGTGAGGTAATGGGCGAACAGCGCCTGATAGCGCTCCGCCTCGCGATCGTCGGCGGGTGTTGCCGCGGCAGGCGGCGCCTGCGCAGGTTCAACCGGGGCTTCGGCAGCGACCGCGGTGCCGAAATGCGCTGCCCACGCGGCCTCAAGCTCTTCGGCGATCGGTTCCGGCAGCGTGTGTCCCGACACGCCCTGTTCCCAGCGGAACTTGCCGAGAGCGCCTTGGCTGAGCGCGCGCCGGTCGAGCGGCATCTCACGGTCCGGGTCGGTCAGCATATCGAAGCGTACTTCGACAAACAGCTCGCGGCCGCTGCGGCCGGAATCCTGGGCCACGAGGTCCGGCGCGAAATGGGGACCGCGGGTGACGCGCCCGGAGGCAAAGATGCCCATCGGGTAGCGGTTGAGGCGCAGCAGAAAGACCCGGTCCTGCGGGCGGATGCGACGATTGGTCCCGCAGCTCCAGCGCGTAAGCACCGGCCGGCCCTGCATGAAACCCCGCAGCAGGTCGGGCAGGCTGTTCCACAGCCACCGATCCGGGTTCCAAACCAGCAGGTGAGTCGCCATCCCCAAATCCTGCGCGCCACGTCAGCCGCACAGTCTAGCAGGATGCGCGTCCGACGGCCCCAAAATGGCCGCATACACGCAGCGCCGCTTCGGGATTTGCCGACCGGCGGCGTATTGAGTTCGCGGAGAAGCTGGTATTATCGGATCGAGTCAATCCAACGGCCCCCGCCGCGATCAACCGGCACCCCAGGCGTGCCGGCACGTATTTGCGACGCTTTTCATGCTGTGAAGAACCAGGAACCCGGAGTCCATGCGTAACCGAATCATCCAGCTGCTGATCCTCATCAGCCTGCTCGCCGCGCCGGCGGCTTTCGCCAACCTGAAGTCCGTCGAAAAACCGCTTGCCACGCTCGAACCGATGCCGGAGCAGGTGCTCGTCGACCAGACCGTCAACGGACTGCTGAGCCGTTACCATTACGGTGACAAAACGCTGGACCCGAAGCTGTCGGCGTATATCTTCGAGCACTACCTGACCACGCTGGATCCGACCAAAAGCTTCTTTACGCGCGAGGACATCGACAAATTTGCGAAGTACCGCGACACCATCGGCGACGCGATCCGGAAGGGTAACCTGGAACCTGCATTCGCGATCTACAACGTTTACACAAAGCGCGTCGAGCAGCAGGTGAGCTACGCGCTCAAGCTGCTCGATCACGAACCTGACTTCAATACCGACGAAACCTACACCTTCGACCGCCAACACGCGACGTGGCCGGCCGACAAGGCGGCGCTCGACACGCTGTGGCGCAAGCGCGTGACCAACGATGCCATCAGCCTGATGCTGACCGGCAAGGACTGGGCCGCGGCGGCGAAAGTGCTGCGCCACCGCTACGGCAATTTCCTGCACCGCGCACACCAGAACGACAGCGCCGACGTGTTCAACGCATTCATGAACACCTACGCGCACGCAATGGACCCGCACACCGCGTATTTCTCACCGAGCGAATCGGCTCAGTTCCAGATCGAGATGAGCCTGAAGCTGCAGGGCATCGGAGCAGCGCTGGTGCAGAAGGACGACTACGTCACCATTCAGCGCGTGCTGCCGGGCGGCCCGGCCGCCGACAGCGGCAAGATCCATCCCGGCGACCGCATCACCGCGGTCGCACAGGGCAAGGACGGCAAGTTCGTCGATGTCGTCGGCTGGCGCCTTGATGACGTCGTCGATCTCATCCGCGGCAAGAAAGGCACGACCGTGCGCCTGCAGATTCTGCCTTCGGGCGCCGCGCCCGGTGCGCCGGAAAAGAACCTCAACCTGGTGCGCAACACCGTGGAGTTGCAATCGCAGGCCGCACACGCGAAAACGATCGACCTCAAGCGTGGCGACAAAACCTTCACAATCGGCGTCATCACGATCCCGAGTTTCTATCTCGACTTCAAGGCGCGCATGGAAGGCAAGAAAGACTACCGCAGCACAACGCGCGACGTACGCCGGCTGATCGAGAACATGAAGAAAAAGCACCACGTCGACGGCCTGGTCATCGACCTGCGCGGTAATCCTGGAGGTTCACTCGAAGAGGCGACCGAGCTCACGGGCTTGTTTATCGACAAGGGGCCGGTCGTGCAGATTCGCGACACCGACGGCAAGATCAACGTTCAAAGCAACCCCGACGGCGGTATCGTCTATCGCGGACCGCTGGTTGTGCTCGTCAACCGCTTCAGCGCGTCGGCATCGGAAATTTTCACCGGCGCGATCCAGGATTATCACCGCGGCCTCGTCGTCGGCTCGACGACTTACGGCAAGGGTACGGTACAAAGCCTGATCGACCTCAACCACTTTGTCGCCAGCGGCAAAGCAGGCCAGCTCAAGCTGACGATCGCGAAGTTTTACCGCGTAACCGGCAGCAGCACCCAGAACCGCGGCGTATCACCGGATATCCACCTGCCGTCGACAATCGATACCAGCGAGTTCGGCGAAAGTACCGAAGACAACGCGATGCCGTGGGACAAGATTCCGGCGGCCGATTTTCAGCCATTCCACGACCGGCTGCGCACGCAGTTGCCGGTACTGCGCCGCGATCATCATGAACGCACCAAGCACAGCGCCGAGTATCAGCTCTATATGAAGGATGTCGAAAACGCGCGCAAGGAACAGTCGAAGACGACAGTTTCGCTCAACCTTGAAAAGCGGCGAGCAGAGCGCAAGCAGCAGGAAACGCAGCGCCTGACCGACGTCAACGAATGGCGCAAGCTCGAACACAAGCCGACGGTGAAGTCGCTCGACGGCATCTCGAGCGATGACCGCCCCGACGTGGTGCTGAACGAGGCAGCGGAAATTGCGATTGACATGGACCGGCTGCACCTCGATATCGAGGACTCGTCGGCGGCAATCGCGAAGAACGCGGCGGGGTTTTAGTTAAAAACGGGATTCGGAAAAGAGCGCGCGCAGGCGCGTGACGGGAGGTTCGTTTTCCTGACTGCGTGACCGGGGTCCGGCGGACTCCGGGCGGCCGCGTGTCAGGCAAGAAGGCGTCTAATGTTCACGCTTCCGCCGCGACCTGAAGGCGCGCGGCTGCGCGTCGAAATGCCCTCGGTCGATACAATATTCGAGCCACTTGTACAAGAGCATGTTGGCCGACCAGCGGCGCACGATCTCCGCCTGACCCGCGCAGGTGTAATTGCGCAGCAACGGATGACGGCGACCGTTGCGGCACGCCAACACTTCGGCCATACCTGCGTCATGGTACAGCTTGACAGCAAGATCCGGATCCGCGATTAAACGTCCCC
>DASSOO010000091.1:0-4835 GCA_035700455.1 Gammaproteobacteria bacterium | reverse complement strand
AGCCAAGCGAGGAATAACCTGTGCCGAAGTCGTCGACGGCGATGCCGACACGCAGGCTGCTTAGCTGTTCGAGCAGCTCACGGATGAACGCCGGGTTCGGAAACATCATGCTTTCGGTGACTTCGAGCAGCAACGTTTCGGGCGGCAGTTCAGCGGCATCAAGGAAGTGCCGCACGCGGTCGACAAAACGCTGGCTCTGGAGCTGTTTCGCCGACAGGTTGACCGCGATGCGCAGCGGCCGATGGCCGTGGCCGCGCCACGCCCGGGCCTGCCGGCACGCCTCGCCAAGCACCCATTCGCCCAGCGGCACGATCAGACCGGTTTCCTCGGCCAACGGAATGAACTCCGCCGGGCGGACCACCCCGCGCTCCGGATGGTGCCAGCGCAACAGTGCTTCGAAGCCGGTCAGCGTGCCGTCGGCGAGCGTTCGCGACGGCTGGTAGTGCAGCATGAATTCGGAGCGATCCAGCGCGCTGCGCAGCTTGCTGTTGAGTACCAGCGTTTCCAGCGCCTTCTGGTTCATTTCCGCCGTGTAGAAACGATAACTGTTGCGCGCCTCCTTGGCCTTGTACATCGCCGCATCCGCATTCGTCAGCAGCGTGTCGACATCGCAGCCGTCGGCGGGATACAGGCTGATACCGATACTCGCAGACAAGCCCAAAGGAATATCGCCTTCGTCGATCGGCTCGGCGAGCGCAGCCAGCAGCTTGCGCGCGACCACCGCCGCTGCGTGCAGATCGTCGGCGGGGTCGATGATGACCGCAAACTCGTCACCGCCGAGACGCGTGACTGTGTCGCTGTCACGCAGCGCCGTACGGAACCGCGCCGCCACCTCCTGCAGAACGCGGTCGCCCGCGGCATGGCCAAGCGAGTCGTTGACGTTCTTGAAGCTGTCCAGATCGACGAACAACAGTGCGAATTGTCGCCCGCGGCGCTCGGCGCGGGCGATGGCCTCGCGCACGCGGGTCTGGAACAGGCTGCGGTTGGGCAGATTGGTGAGCGCGTCGTGATGCGCCATGTGTTCGAGACGGTGCTTGATCGCGAGCGTCTCGGTGACATCGTGGGCGACGCCGATGACACTCTTGACGCTGCCGTCGACGTCGAAGATCGGCGCATACTGCGTCTCAAACGCGGCCTTGCCGATGTTGAGCAGGAAGGTACGGCTCTCGCCGGCGAGCGCGCGGCGCACCTCGGCCAGCAGCCGCGGCTGACGCGCGTAAACCTCGAACACCGAGCGGCCGACGAGTTCGCCCGGTTCGAGCGCCGCGCTCGCGAGCGCCTTGCCGTCGGCAAGCGTAAACACGCCGTTTTTGTCGAGAGCGAACAGGATAATCGGCGAGTTGCCGATGACGGTGCGCAGCCGCGCCTCGCTTTCGCGAATTCGCTCGGCGGCTTCCCATTGCGCCGTCATGTCGCGATAGATTCCGCAAACGCCCAGCCGCGTCTCTTCCAGATATACCGGCACGCCGATGACGGCGACGCGCACTTCCGACCCGTCCTTGCACCGCCTGAGCGTTTCCAGCGCCGGCACCGGCTCGCCTGCCAGTGCCTGGCGCGACGCGCTGGTTGCCTCGTCCAGGAATCGCGCCGGCACGATGCAATCATTGAGATCGCAGCCGCGGAGTTCGCTGCGCGTATAGCCGAACAGCTCTTCGAAGCTGCCGTTTGTGTCGACGATACGATCCTGGTTGTCGAGAATGGCGATGCCTTCAGGCGAGTTCTCGAACAGCGACTCGAAGTACGCGCGGTTAATACCGACCGAGCGTGCCTCCGCTTCCTTACGCGCGGAAATGTCGCGTACGGTCGCGCGCAACAACTGGCGACCGCGCCACTCGAAGCGCGTCAGCCAGACTTCGCAGTGAAACTCGCGACCTTCGCGGTCGCGGTGCAACCAGTCGAAACGGTCGGATCCTTCAGTCAGCGCGCGAGCGATATGGCGTGCCGCCGCGGTGCCGGAGTCGCTGCCGTCGGGTTGGCGCGGCGGTGAATAGTCGGCGGGGCCGACCTTGAGGAACGCTTCTTTCGACGGAAACTTGAACAGCCTGACAGCGGTTTCGTTGCAGTCGATGTAATGCGCGCCTTCGCGGATCATGATCGCGTCGTGCGAGGCGTCGAACGTCGCGAGGTAGAGGTCGGGGTCGAAATCAGTCGCCATAACGGATAACGGCCCCGGACGCTGACTGGGGATGCGGCAGTTTATCATCCCGCAGTCGAACAGATAACCCGTCCTTACATTGTGCGGCGGCCTGCTGGCCCGGCTCCCGGACGGTATGACAGTCATTTTCGGGGTGGCGGACAGGAGCGCGGGAAGCGCCGTTCCTGTAAAATGGCCGCCCGAAAGATTGGCGACCAACACCTGGGCGGGCGGCCCGGCAAAGACCGTTATGCAGATTCACGACGGGCGGTTCCCGGCGGTGCGCAAGCGCCGGCTGCGCCGCGACGACTTCACCCGGCGGCTGGTGCGTGAGCACCATCTGAGCGCCGACGACTTCATATATCCACTGTTCGTCATCGACGGCGACAACCGCCGCGAAGCGGTCGCCTCGATGCCGGGCGTCGAGCGCCTGAGCATCGACCTGCTGGTGCGCGAAGCCGAAGCCGCGGCGAAGCTCGGCGTCCCGGCGATCGCTCTCTTCCCGGCGCCGGCCGCAGACGCCAAGTCGGCCGACGCCGCCGAGGCCTGGAATCCCGATGGACTGGTGCAGCGCTCGGTGCGTGCGCTCAAGGCCGCGCTGCCGGAGCTCGGGGTCATCACCGACGTTGCGCTCGATCCCTACACGAGCCACGGCCAGGATGGGCTCGTCGACACCGACGGCTACGTGCTGAACGACGCCACGGTCGAGGCGCTGGTCAAGCAGGCGCTGTCGCATGCGGCGGCCGGCGCCGACATCGTCGCGCCGTCCGACATGATGGACGGGCGCGTCGGTGCGATCCGTGCCGCGCTCGACGGGGGCGGGCATATTCACACGCGCATCCTCGCCTATGCCGCAAAATACGCCTCCGGCTTCTACGGCCCGTTCCGTGACGCCGTCGGCTCGGCCAAGGCGCTCAAGGGCGACAAGCGCACCTACCAGATCGACCCCGCAAACAGCGATGAGGCGCTGCACGAAGTTGCACTCGATCTCGCCGAGGGCGCCGACATGGTGATGGTCAAGCCGGGCATGCCGTATCTCGACATCGTCCGCCGTGTGAAGGACAGCTTCGGTGTGCCGACCTTCGCCTACCAGGTCAGCGGCGAATACGCGATGCTGATGGCAGCAGCCGGCAACGGCTGGCTCGACGAGAAGAGCGTTGTGCTCGAGAGCCTGCTTGCCTTCAAGCGCGCCGGCGCCGACGCGGTGCTGACGTACTTCGCCCGGCGCGCGGCCGAGTGGCTCGCCGGGTAAGCGCGATCGCCTGATCGCGATTCCTGACAGTTTTAACAGCGAAAACCGTTATGCCAAAAACATATTTCACGGGGATTTTCGGCCGCTCGCCGATCAAGCCGCTTCAGCAGCACATGGAGAAGGTGCTCGCCTGTGTGCGCGAATTGAAGCCCTTCGCCGAAAGCGTACTCGCCGCCGACTGGCCGCGCGCTGCGGAACTGCGCGAGAAGATCATTCACCTTGAGCACGAAGCCGATGCGATGAAGCGCGAGCTCAGGCTGCACCTGCCGCACAGCCTGTTCATGCCGGTCGCGCGCGCCGACCTGCTCGGCCTGCTGCAAGTACAGGACAGCATCGCCAACAAGGTCAAGGACATCACCGGGCTCATGGCCGGCCGCCGCATGGTGCTGCCGGAGGTGCTGCACGAGCCGTTCCTGCGCCACGTGCAGCGCGGCATCGACGCAACCGAGCAGGCTTATCGCAGCGTCGGGGAGCTGGGCGACCTGCTCGAAAGCGGCTTCCGCGGCGCCGAGGCGAACTTGGTTGAGTCGATGATCGCGGAACTCGACCGCATCGAGACCGACACGGACACGATCCAGGTCGAACTGCGTTCCAAGCTGTTCCCGCTGGAGCGGGACCTGCCGCCGGTCGACGTCATGTTCATGTATATCGCGATCGAGTGGGTGGGCGACCTCGCCGACCTGTGTCACGGCGTAGGTAACGTGTTGCAACTTCTGCTGGCCCGCTGAAGGAAAACGGTCGATGGATCATGCGGTACTGTATCTTGTACTGACCTCACTCTTCGGCCTGTTCATGGCCTGGGCCATTGGCGCCAACGATGTCGCCAACGCGATGGCCACCTCCATCGGCTCCAAGGCGGTCACGCTCAAGCAGGCGCTGATCATCGCGGCGATTTTTGAATTCAGCGGCTCGGTGCTCGCCGGTGGCGCGGTAACGTCGACGATCCGCAAGGGCATCGTCGATCCGCACATGTTTACCGGGCATCCGACGCTGCTGATCTACGGCATGCTGGCGGCGCTGCTTGCATCCGGGCTGTGGCTGCTGATCGCATCGCGATTCGGCTGGCCCGTCTCGACGACACACTCGATCGTCGGCGCGATCGTCGGCTTCGCGGCGGTCGGGCTCGGTTACGACTCCGTCAAGTGGGCCAACACCGCAGTCATCCTGTTCGGCTGGGTACTGTCGCCGATCGTTGGCGGCATTCTCGCGTACGTGATTTTTACCAGCGTCGAAAAATTCATACTCGAGCGCAAGGACCCGCTCGCGGCCGCGCGGCGCTATGTGCCGCTGTACATGTTTCTCGCCGGTTTTACCATCTCGGCGGTGACGCTGATCGAGGGCCTCTCGCATATCGGCCTGCACCTGTCGCTGACCGAATGCTATTCGCTCGCGGTCGCTGTCGGTATCGTCATTGCCGCCATCGGCGCACTGTTGATACGCAACATCCAG
>DASSOO010000090.1:0-13262 GCA_035700455.1 Gammaproteobacteria bacterium | reverse complement strand
GTGATTGTCGCGAAGGCACCTTGAAGCGGATAACGCAATACCCAATAAGTGCGAGCAGCACGCGCTGCCAGGCAGCGCCCTGATAACGGATAACGGCAGAACACGCGGAGTAACTCTCTTATGGCAAAGGTAATCGGCATCGACCTCGGCACGACCAACTCCTGCGTCGCCGTCATGGAGGGCGGCAAGCCGAAGGTCATCGAAAACAGCGAGGGCGACCGCACCACGCCGTCAATCGTCGCCTTCACCAAGGACGGCGAAATTCTGGTAGGTCAGTCGGCCAAGCGCCAGGCGGTGACCAACCCCAGCAACACGCTGTTCGCGATCAAGCGCCTGATCGGCCGCAAGTACGATGACGGCGTCGTGCAGAAAGACGTCGGCATGGTGCCGTACAACATCGTCAAGGCCGACAACGGCGACGCCTGGATCGAAATCAACGGCAAGAAGATGGCGCCGCCGGAAATTTCCGCGCGCGTGCTGCAGAAGATGAAAAAGACCGCCGAAGACTATCTCGGCGAGACCGTCACCGAGGCGGTCATCACCGTGCCGGCGTATTTCAACGACTCGCAGCGGCAGGCGACCAAGGACGCCGGCAAGATCGCCGGCCTCGACGTCAAGCGCATCATCAACGAACCGACCGCAGCGGCGCTTGCGTACGGCATGGACAAGCAGCGCGGCGACCGCAAGATCGCGGTCTACGACCTCGGCGGCGGTACGTTCGATATTTCCGTTATCGAGATTGCCGACATCGACGGCGAGCACCAGTTCGAAGTGCTCGCGACCAACGGCGACACCTTCCTTGGCGGCGAGGACTTCGACAAGCGCATCATCGATTACCTGGCGGAAGAGTTCAAAAAAGAGCAGGGCATGGACGTGCGCAAGGATCCGCTCGCGATGCAGCGCCTGAAAGAAGCCGCGGAGAAAGCGAAGATCGAGTTGTCGTCGTCGCAGCAGACCGAAGTCAACCTGCCGTACATCACGGCCGATGCCAGCGGGCCGAAGCACCTCAACATCCGCATCACGCGCGCCAAGCTCGAATCGCTGGTCGAGGAACTGATCCAGCGCACGATCGGGCCGTGCAAGACCGCGATCAAGGACGCGGGTTTGTCGGTCGGCGACATCAACGACGTCATTCTCGTCGGTGGCCAGACGCGCATGCCGAAGGTGCAGGAAGCCGTTAAGGACTTCTTCGGCAAGGAGCCGCGCAAGGACGTGAACCCGGACGAGGCGGTCGCGATCGGCGCTGCGATCCAGGGCGGCGTGCTCGGCGGCGAGGTCAAGGACGTGCTGCTGCTGGACGTCACCCCGCTGTCGCTCGGCATCGAGACGCTCGGCGGCGTGATGACCAAGCTGATCGAAAAGAACACGACGATCCCGACCAAGGCGACGCAGACTTTCTCGACGGCCGAAGACAACCAGACCGCGGTCACCGTGCACGTGCTGCAGGGCGAGCGCGAGCAGGCGTCGGCCAACAAGTCGCTCGGCAAGTTCGACCTGACGGACATTCCGCCGGCGCCGCGCGGCATGCCGCAGATCGAGGTCGCGTTCGACATCGACGCCAACGGCATCCTCAACGTGTCGGCGAAGGACAAGGCAACCGGCAAGGAGCAGTCGATCGTCATCAAGGCCTCGAGCGGCCTGTCGGAGGACGAAATCGAGCGCATGGTCAAGGATGCCGAGGCGCACGCCGAGGAAGACAAGAAATTCCAGGAAATGGTGCAGACGCGCAACCAGGCTGATAATCTGCTGCACGCGACCGAAAAGTCGCTGGCCGATCTGGGCGACAAGGTCAGCGGCGAAGAACGCGCGCAGATCGAAGCCGCGATCAGCGACCTCAGAACCGCCCTCAAGGGTGACGACAAGACCGCGATCGACGCCAAGACCAAGGCGCTCGCAGAAGCTTCCGGCAAGCTTGCCGAGCGGGTTTATGCCGAAAAGGCCGGTGCGGCGGAAGGCGGCGGCGAGACCGGCGGCGGCAAGGGCGCCGAGGAAGGCGTCGTCGATGCCGAATTCGAGGAAGTCAAGGAAGACGAGAAGAAGTGAGCGACACGGCGGCGGGAGGTTTCCCGCCGCCGTTCCTGACCGGCTGCATGTTGAGCCGGTTCGACGGCTGAACTGAGTTCGAGGGAGTTTTCGGGGTGCCGCGTGCGAACGCGTTGCACCCTTTACCGTTCATGAGCAAACGCGATTATTACGAAGTATTGGGCGTAGCCAGGTCGGCCTCGGACGCGGAATTGAAGCGCGCCTATCGCCGGCTGGCGATGAAATACCATCCCGACCGCAACCCCGGCGATGCGACCGCTGAAGCGCAATTCAAGGAGGCGAAGGAAGCCTACGAGGTGCTCAGCAACTCGACCAAGCGTGCCAACTACGACCAGTTCGGTCACGCCGGCGTCGAAGCGGGTATGGGCGCGGGTGGCGGCGGCTTCAATCCCGGCGACATCTTCGGCGATATTTTCGGCGACATCTTCGGCGGCGGCGCACGCCGGCGCAGCCAGGTCTTTCGCGGCGCGGACCTGCGCTACGAACTCGCGCTCGATCTCGAGCAGGCGGTCGCCGGCGACGAAGTATCCATCCGCATCCCCGTACTCCAGACCTGCGAAACCTGCGACGGCAACGGCGCGGCGCCCGGCAGCGAACCGAAGGTTTGTCCGACCTGCCGCGGCCAGGGCCAGGTGCGGATGCAGCAGGGCTTCTTCTCGATCCAGCAGACCTGTCCGCACTGCCGCGGCAACGGCAAGATCATCACGGATTTGTGCGGCACCTGTCACGGCGCCGGTCGCGTCGAAGAGCAGCGCACGCTGTCGGTCAAGATACCTGCGGGCGTCGACAGCGGCGATCGCATCCGGCTGGCCGGGCAGGGCGAGGCCGGCGAACACGGCGGGCCGCCGGGCGACCTCTACGTGGAAGTGCGCGTGCGTCCGCACCGCATCTTCACCCGGGACGGCGCCGATCTCGCCTGCGAAGTGCCGATCAGCTTCGCGACCGCCGCGCTCGGCGGCACGATCGACGTGCCGACGCTGTCCGGCAAGGTCGCGCTGACGGTGCCGCCCGAAACCCAGAGCGGCAAGGTGTTCCGGCTGCGCGGCAAGGGCGTCAAACCGGTGCGCGGCGGCGCGACCGGCGACCTGATGTGCCGCGTCGAAGTCGAAACGCCGGTGAAACTGACGGCCGAGCAAAAGGAGTTGCTGGACCGGTTCGAGGAATCGCTGAAAGCCGGCGGCGACCGCCACAGCCCGCGCTCGAACTCGTGGCTCGACGGCGTCAAGCGGTTCTTCGAAAGCATCCGGCCGTGACAATCAAGCTCGCGCTCAACGGCGCCACCGGACGCATGGGCCGCGAGATCATAGCGGCGCTGCGCGACGACCCACGTTTTGAACTCGTTGCCGCCATCGGGCGCGAAGCCGGCCCTGATGCAGGGCGCGACATCGGCGCGGTGGCCGGCGGCGGAAGCCTTGGCGTCAGCCTGGCTTCGGACGTTTCCGCTGCAGTGCAATCCGCCGATGTCCTGATCGACTTTTCCAATCCGATCGGCTTCGCGGCTGCTCTGGCAGCCTGCCGCGAAGCGGACTGCGCGTTCGTCAGCGGCACTACCGGGCTCAGCGAAGCGGACCAAGCCGCGATCGAGGCTGCGGCCCGCGCAATCGCCGTCATGCACGCGCCAAACATGAGCCTCGGCATGGCGGTGCTGAACCGGCTGGCTGGCGAGGCGGCGAGACTGCTCGGCGAAGATTTCGACGTCGAGATTCTCGAACTCCACCACCGCCACAAGAAGGATGCCCCGTCGGGCAGCGCGCTGCATCTCGGCGAAATCGTCGCCGGTGCGCGCGGCACGACGCTTGCCGCATCCGCCGCCTACGGCCGCCACGGCAACGTGCCGCGCGCCGCCGGTACCATCGGCTTCGCGAGCCTGCGCGCCGGCGATGCCGCCGGCGAACATACTGTATTGTTCGGCGGCGACGGCGAGCGTGTCGAACTCATTCACCGCGCCACCACTCGCCGCATCTTTGCGCGCGGTGCGTTGCGTGCAGCGGCGTGGATCGCCGACCGGCCGATGGGCCGCTATCGCTTCGAGGACTTGCTAAACGGCTGAGTTCGCTTCAGTCAGCCGCGGCCGGGTTCGGCAAAACTCCGAGCAGGCGGCGCAGGTCGCCGTGCATCATTGCCGCGGCGGGCGACTGCTGCAGCAACGTCGTGTAGCGTTCGCGGAAACCGGGCGCCGTCGCGGCGCGCGGGCCGACCAGTTCTTCGACGGTCGCGCGGATCGCGCCGGCCTGTTCCGCAGTGACGGGCTCGGCGTCTTCGCGCCGCTCGTCGATTTCGACCATCAACTCCGACAGCCGCCGCAGCCACGCAAAGTGCTCGTGGTTGGTCACCAGGTTCAACAGTTGGTACGGTCCGTTGATCGGTCCGAAGTTTTTCGCCTCGACCTCGACCAGCGCCTTGTGCAGACGGCGCAGCACGCTGGCGAGCTCGTGCAGGGCTGGCCGGTGATCCTGACCGTTGCCGCCGCCGGTTTTCACAGGTGCCTCGGCAGCGGAACGAATTCGTGCTCGTCGCCGGGCACGACGGGAAACCGGCGCTCGGCCCAGTCGCGTTTCGCTGCCTCGATACGCTCTTTCGAACTGGACACGAAGTTCCACCAGATGAAGCGCTCGCCGTCGAGCCGCGCCCCGCCGAACAGCACGATGCGTGTTGGCGCGTCCATGGCGACGATCTCGACCGCCTGATCCGGCTCCAGAATCGACAGCGCACCGGCTGCGCAGGCGACGCCGTTGACGGTGACGCTTGCCTCGACCGGATACAGCGCGCGCTCGGCATAATCGGCTGGCAACTCGAACCGGCCGCCGCGCGGCAGTTGCGCGTCGAGGCAAAACAGCGGCGACAGCGTTTTGATCGGCGAGGTTTCCCCGAAGGCGGAGCCGGCGACCAGTCGCATGGTGGCCTTGTCGTGTTCAATGCACGGCAGATCGGCGCGCGCGGCATGCTGAAAGTAGGGATCGTCAAGTTCGTGCACGCCCGGCAGCGCCACCCAGAATTGCAGCCCATGCAGCGGGCCGCCATCGACACGCCGCTTGGCCGGCGTCCGCTCCGAGTGGACGATGCCGCGCCCGGCACTCATCCAGTTGACATCGCCCGGCTCGATCGCCTGCGCCGAACCGAGGCTGTCGCGGTGCATGAATTCGCCGGCAAAAAGGTAAGTTACCGTCGCGAGGCCGATATGCGGATGCGGCGGCACGTCGGCGCCGCGACCGGGCTCGAAATGTGCCGGACCCATGTGATCGAGAAAAATGAACGGGCCGACCATGCGCCGCTGGCGCGCGGGCAGCAGACGGTCGACTTCGAAACCGCCCAGCGGCCGCGGCCGCGGCTCGAGCGTCAGCGAGACCGGGCTTGGCTCCTCCACACATTCCGGTTCGTTGTAGTCGCGCCAGCTCATGATTCAGGCTCCACGCTGCAGTAGATCGTCATCAGCACGCAGCCGGGAGTTGAGTTACGGGCGATGCCGATTCGACGGGTCGGGAAGATCGTTCAGGTTTCCCCGACGCGATTCTTTATGGCTCCAGCGTACGCCGGATTGGCCGGCGTATCCAATGTCACTTGCGCGGTTTCAATGCGCAGGCGGAGCGCCTATGCTGGGTATGTGGATGGGGGAGCGAACCGGGTTCAAGGAGATTGAGATGGCAACGGAATGTACACACGTGAAGCAGATACGCGACGTTGAGCCGGGTACCCAGGGCTGCGAAGAGTGCCTCAAGACCGGCGATGAATGGGTGCAATTGAGGATGTGCCTCATATGCGGGCACGTCGGTTGCTGCGATTCGTCGCCGAACAAGCACGCGACCCGGCATTTTCACGAAACGCAGCACCCGATCATCGAGTCCTTCGGCTCCGGTGACAGCTGGCGGTGGTGCTACGTCGATCAGATGATGCTCGATTGATTGGTTCGCACGGTCGGACGCGCGGAAAAGTCGGCGTCGTGACCGCCTCGCCGTGTGCCGCCAAACGCCACCCCGGGGCTTGTTGACCCCTGGCTTGGTTTAAGTGCGTCCGGCCCCCATATTGGCTGTAGTGGCGAACATCCGGAGGTGCAGGGTCATGGCCCAGGCTGAACTGAAATCCGCTGAACGTGGCGTGGTCACGACGGTGCGCGGGCACCCGACCAGCGACGGCGCGGGAGTGCGCCTGAACCGGGTCATGGGTACGCAAATGCTGCCCGACCTCGACCCGTTTCTGCTGCTCGACGAATTTCGCTCCGAGGACGCGAACGACTATATTGCCGGCTTCCCGAACCACCCGCACCGCGGCTTCGAAACCGTCACCTACATGCTTGCCGGGCGCATGCGCCACGGCGACAACCAGGGCAACAGCGGCCTGTTAACAGCCGGCAGCGTGCAGTGGATGACCGCCGGGCGCGGCATCGTGCACTCGGAGATGCCGGAGCAGGAAGACGGGCTCATGTGGGGATTCCAGCTCTGGGTCAACCTGCCGGCAGCCGACAAAATGACCGCGCCGCGCTATCAGGATATTGCGCCTGACGCGATTCCGGTCGTCGATGCCGGCGGCGGCGTACGGATCAAGGTGATAGCCGGCGAAATCGGCGGCACCCGTGGCCCGGTGGCGGCGGTCGCGACCGAGCCGGTGTATTTCGACATCGAATTGCCGCCGGGCGCGCGCTATACCGCGGCGCTGCCGGCCTCGCACAACGCGTTCGTTTACGTCTATGCCGGCGCCGCCGAAGTTGGCTCGCCCGCGGAGAGGACCGCTCGCGGCGAGCTATCGGTGCTGGGCAGCGGCGATTCGGTAACCGTCGCGGCGATTGACGAAGCCGCGAAGCTACTGCTCGTCGCCGGCCGTCCACTGGGCGAGCCGGTGGTGCGCTATGGGCCGTTTGTCATGAACACCGAGCGCCAGATTCACGAAGCCGTAGCGGACTTTCGCGCCGGGCGGCTGTAGCAGCGCCCTCAACTGCCGGCGGCCGGTTTTGGCTTGGCCGCGACGCCTTCGGTGGTGATGTGAATGTGCACGAGATCGCTCACCGCCGGCACAAACGCGTCCATGCCGAACTCGGATCGCTTGACGCTTCCGGTCGCATCGAAGCCAATTGCCGGCACGTCCAGCATCGGTTGTATACCCGCCTTGTTGAGCGTCACGTCGAGCGTTACCGGCTTGCTGATGCCGCGCACCGTGAGTTCTCCGGCGACGCGATAGTGGTTCGCCTTGCCTACGCGCTTTACGCCGGTGCTCTTGAATCTGATCGTCGGGTACTTCGCCGCGTCGAAGAACATCGTCTTGAAGCGTTTGTCCAACGCCGGCACCTGGGTGTGCACGCTCGCGATCGGAATCGTGACGCTGACCGACGAACGCTCCGGATGCGCCGCATCCCAGACAAGCGTGCCCTTGCTGATATTGAAATCCGCACCGGGATTTGAGAAGCCGAAGTGGTTCCAGTGGATGCGCACCTGGGTGTGATCCGGATCGAGCGTGTAGCGTACGCCGGCGGCAAGTACCGGCGTGGCCGCGAGCGGTACGAGAACGAGAATGGCGGCTAGGAATGGCTTCAGCGATTTCATTGTTTTTCCTTTAGGTTGGTTCAGGCGCGCATCGGTTTCAGCGCCTCCGCCCAGCGCAGCAATTCGTCGAGCAGCGTCTGGGCGGAAGCATCGATCAATTCGTTTGAACTGAAGACACCGTTCTCGCTGACGTGGCTCGCGACCATTGGTACGGTTACGCCTTCCATCATCGGCATCATCTTCAGGGTCGTTACCAGCAGTTTGACCGCCTGCGCCGCGCGCAGGCCGCCGGAAACTCCGCCATAACTGACAAACCCGCAAGGCTTGTAGTTCCATTCCCGGTAGACGTAGTCGAGCGCGTTGACGAGCGCCGGCGGCGGGCTGTAGTTGTATTCGGGCGTGACGAACACATAAGCGTCGGCTGCGGCGACGCTCGCGCTCCAGCGCTTGGTGTGCTCGTGCTCGTATTGCTGAAAGCGCGGGTGCACCGGCTCGTCGTAGACCGGAAGGTTGAAATCGGCGAGATCGACGAGTTTCGCGTCGAAACCGCCATGCCGGATCGCGAATTCATGGAACCAGAGGGCGACCGAGGGACCGACGCGGCCGGGGCGGGTGCTGCAGATGATGATATGAAGTACGAGTGAGGCCAATGGATACTCCATTCTGAATTGCCGGGTAGCCTGCTGGCAGCGAAAGGGCAAAGGTGTATATTGAACGACGTGCAAGAGGAGGAAAAGGATGTCACCCTCGAAAGATCTTCAGCCCGTCGCTTCAACGACGGCTTCCGGCGCGCCGGCGCCGAGTGACCGGAACTCGCTTACGGTCGGCCCTAACGGCCCAATCCTGCTTCACGACGTCCATTTTCTGGAGCAGATGGCCCACTTCAACCGCGAAAAGGTTCCCGAGCGCCAGCCTCACGCCAAGGGCGCGGGTGCTTTTGGTGTGTTCGAGACGACCGAAGACGTCTCCGCGTACACCAGGGCGGCCCTGTTTCAAAAGGGCGCGACCACCGGGATGCTGGCGCGCTTTTCAACGGTTGCCGGCGAGGCAGGCAGTCCTGACACCTGGCGTGACGTCCGCGGCTTTTCGCTCAAGTTCTACACCGACGAAGGCAATTACGATCTGGTCGGCAATAACACGCCGATATTCTTCGTGCGCGACCCGATGAAGTTTCCGCATTTTATCCGCAGCCAAAAGCGGCTTCCGGATTCAGGGCTTCGCGACAATCACATGCAGTGGGACTTCTGGACGAGCAATCCGGAATCCGCGCATCAGGTCGCCTACCTGATGGGCGAGCGAGGCCTGCCGCGGACCTGGCGCCACATGAACGGCTATGGCTCGCACACCTACATGTGGATTAACGCCGGCGGCGTCAAGTTCTGGGTAAAGTACCATTTTCATACCAATCAGGGCATGGCGTTTTTTACCAATGCCGAGGCCGCGGAGATGGCGGGCAAGGATGCCGATTTTCACCGGCGCGACCTTTTCGAGGCGATCGCGCGCCGGGAGAATCCGAGCTGGACGCTGTCGGTTCAGATCATGCCCTACGATGACGCCAGAACCTACCGGTTCAATCCATTCGACCTGACCAAGGTCTGGCCGCACAAGGACTACCCGCTAATCAAGGTCGGGAGAATGACGCTCAACCGCAATCCCGAAAACTTCTTTGCTCAAATTGAGCAGGCGGCCTTTTCCCCGGGCAATACCGTGCCCGGCATCGGTCTTTCGCCGGACAAGATGCTGCTTGGCCGCGCATTCGCCTATAACGATGCGCAACGTAACCGGATCGGTACCAACTTTCATCAGCTTCCGGTGAACAGGCCGCGGGTACCAGTCAACAGCTACCTGTTCGACGGCCAGATGACTTATGTACACAGCGGTAACGCGCCGGTCTATGCGCCTAACAGCGGGGGTCGCCAGTGGGCAGACCAGACCGGAGCTTCACCCGACGGGTGGGAGGCCGACGGGGAAATGGTGCGCAGCGCCTACGCCCTGCACGCCGAGGATGACGATTTCGCCCAACCGGGGAAGCTGGTGCGCGATGTCTTTAGCGACGAACAACGGGCAAAGCTCGTTGAACAAGTTTCGGGGAGCCTGCTTGACGGCGTGCATGGCGAGGTGCTCATACGCGCCTTCCAGTATTGGAAGAGCATAGACGCCGATGTCGGTAGGCGCATCGAGCAGAAAGTTCGCGCCGGCAGTGCGCCAGAGCCCGCCGAGGGCATGGGACAGGCTTGAATCTGCGCGAGAAGCGCCAACGTCCGGCAAGGAGAGTCGTGATGAGCATCGATGGAAAGGCAGTTCTCGTAACCGGCGCCGGCCAGGGTATTGGCCGGGCTATTGCGCTTCGGCTGGCCCGGGACGGTGCAAACGTTGCGATCGTGGATCTTAATGATGAAAAGATGAGCGACGTTGCGGCCGAAGTGAAGGCGCTCGGCCGGGACGCGGTTACGTACAAGGCCGATGTCTCGAAACGCGACGAGGTCTTTGCAGCGATCGACCACGCCGAATCGTCGCTAGGCGGGTTCGATGTGATGGTCAACAACGCCGGCATCGCGCAGGTCCAGCCGATCGCCGACGTGACGCCCGAGGAAGTGGACAAAATACTGAAAGTCAACGTTGAAGGCGTGTTGTGGGGCATTCAGGCCGCCGCGAATAAATTCAGGCAGCGCAAGCAGAACGGCAAGATCATCAGCGCCGCATCGATAGCGGGACACGAAGGGTTCGAGATGCTGGGCGTGTACTCGGCGACCAAGTTCGCGGTGCGGGGACTGACGCAGGCGGCGGCAAAGGAGTATGCGCGCGACGGGATTACCGTCAACGCTTATTGCCCCGGCATCGTGGACACGGGCATGTGGACCGAGATCGACAGTCGGTTCGCTGAAATAACCGGCGTGCCGGCGGGTTCGACATTCAAAAAGTACGTCGAGGGCATCGCCCTCGGCCGGGCACAGACGCCGGAGGACGTCGCCGCATTCGTTTCCTTTCTCGCCAGTCCGGATTCCGACTACATGACAGGCCAGGCGCCGATGATCGACGGCGGACTGGTTTACAGATAAGACCGGGGCTCGCGAAAACACGCTGATCCACGATCTGCCGCTTACCTTCATAACGACGGTTGCCGCTGATACGAAATCGTGATCTTCTTCGCGCTGTCTGCGACGACGAGCCTGCGCGTGTCAGCGGCACTGCGCAGCGTGCTGCCCGGCCGGACCTAAGCCATACTTGAATCCTGTTCTTGGATGGAGACCGTGATCAGCATGGACCCATTCAACGCCATGGAAGGCGATGAAGCCGCCACCCGGCTCGACAAGGCGGTTCTGCCTCTTGTGCGAACGCATCCCGCCGAGTCTGGAGTGGCGACGTTATCGGACGGTCGCGACGCCTTCGCCGCCCGTGTGCTGCTGGCCGACGCGG
Organism: Gammaproteobacteria bacterium; assembly: GCA_035700455.1. Classification (GTDB taxonomy): domain Bacteria; phylum Pseudomonadota; class Gammaproteobacteria; order Natronospirales; family DASSBR01; genus DASSBR01. The sequence continues at coordinate 2,331 of DASSOO010000090.1, read as the reverse complement.
CCGAGCGCTCTGTCGACGCGCAATACTACCTGTGGCGCAGCGATAAGACGGGGACCCTGTTGTTCGATGCACTCTATCGCGCGGCGGAACGCGGGGTACGCGTGCGGCTGTTGCTCGACGATAACAATACTACCGGGCAGGACGATCTCCTTGCCGCGTTAAACGCGCACCCCAATATCGAAGTGCGCCTGTTCAACCCGTTCCGGTTTCGCCGCTGGCGAGCGTTGGGCTACCTGACCGATTTTGCGCGGCTGAACCGGCGCATGCACAACAAGGTATTCATCGCCGACAATGAGGCTACCATCGTCGGCGGACGCAATATCGGCGACGAGTACTTCGACGCAGGTGACTCTCCGTGGTTCATTGACCTGGACGTGCTTGCCGTCGGCCAAATCGTAAAGGAAGTGGCTTCGGACTTCGAACGCTACTGGGAGAGTCAGTCGGCCTGGCGGGCCGATCGTGTACTGACCGCCGTTGATCGAACGGCGATCGCGAAACTGGTCACGGCTGCATCCCAAGTCCGGCACAACCCCGCGGCTCAGACGTACATTCGAGCGCTGGCCAAACGGCCATTCGTTGACGAACTTCTTGCGGGACGCCTCTCGCTTGAATGGGCGGATACGCGCCTGGTCAGCGACGATCCGGCAAAAGGACTGGGGCGCGCGGCCGGCGACATGTTGTTGTGGCCGCAACTCCAGCGAGAAGTGGGTGAGCCGAAACGCGAACTGGAACTGGTTTCACCCTATTTCGTCCCCACCAAGACGGGAATGGCATTATTCACCGACTCCGTGATGCGCGGTGTCAGGATCAGCGTGTTGACCAATTCGCTGGAGGCCACCGACGTTGCCGTGGTCCACGCGGGCTATGCCAAATGGCGCAAATTGCTGCTGAAAGCGGGCGTCAGGCTGTTCGAGTTGAAGCGTTTGTCTTCGCCGCCCACCGTCAGGGACCGCGGCCTGACGGGACATTCGGCTTCCAGCCTGCACGCCAAGATAATTTCTGTCGATCGTGCCCGCATTTTCATCGGCTCTTTGAATTTCGATCCGCGCTCGGCCACGTTCAACACTGAAATGGGTTTCGTGATAAACAGCCCGCGCCTGGCCGGAGCGGTCGCCGACGCGTTGGCGGAAGATTTGTCGGGGCGACTGTACAAGGTGAGCCTGAATGACGCCGGCGCACTGCAATGGGAAGAGCAGCGGGGCGGCAAGCGGCTCACGCACGCCAAAGAGCCCGACGCCGGTTTCTGGCGGCGCACGTTGGTCCTCGTGATGTCGATGCTGCCGATCGAATGGCTGTTGTGACCGCACTTCCACGAAACGGGTGCACACCCGGTTCTGGGCGCGCTCCGTTCACGGGTTCACGGCCGGTTTCCTCGGGAAAGGTACAGGCGCGGGGCTTCCTCAGCGCCTGCTGTCCCTAAGTTCATTGCTTCGCAGCCATTCGATCTCGTGGACAGCGGGCGCCGGTTCCGCTACAATCGCGCGGATTCACGCCGTTCCTTTCTCCGACGCTGAATCATCTCTCGAATCTCACTGCGAATCGCAAGACTCGCAGGATTTCTGCGGCCTGAATGGGCTCCCAGGAGGTGTACTTGGAACAGCCGGCCATCCTCGCACTCGCGGACGGCACGCTTTTTCGCGGCCGTTCCGTCGGCGTTTCCGGCATGGCGGTGGGCGAAGTGGTGTTCAACACCGCAATGTCCGGGTACCAGGAAATCCTTACCGACCCATCTTACGCCCGCCAGCTCGTGATGCTGACTTGCCCGCACATCGGGAACGTGGGGGCCAATCCCGACGACATGGAATCGGATCGCCTGCAGGCTGCCGGCCTGATCGTGCGCGACGTGCCGGCGCGCGCGAGCAATTGGCGCATGCAGAAGACGCTGCCCGAGTGGCTCCGCGAGCAGGGCGGCGTCGCGATCGCCGGCGTCGATACGCGCAAGCTCACCCGCATCCTGCGCCAGCACGGCGCGCAGAGCGGCTGCATCATGGCCGGCGAAGCCGATGCGGATGCGGCGCTCGCGGCGGCGCGTGCGTTTCCGGGACTCAATGGCATGGATCTCGCCCAGGTCGTCAGCACGCCCGACATTTACGAGTGGACCCGGCCGAGTTGGGGTAACGCGACGCCCGAGCTGCGCTTTCACGTCGTCGCCTACGACTTCGGCATCAAGCTCAACATACTGCGCCGGCTGGTCGACTGCGGTTGCCGGGTTACGGTCGTGCCGGCGAAAACGCCGGCCGCCGACGTACTCGCGATGCGACCGGACGGGGTGCTCATGTCGAACGGCCCCGGCGATCCGGAGCCTTGCGACTACGCGATCGCCGCAATGCA
>DASSOO010000089.1:0-5317 GCA_035700455.1 Gammaproteobacteria bacterium | reverse complement strand
CGCTGACGACGCCCCGGTAACGGAACACGTACACGCCTTTGAACGACGCGTTCGAGTAGGCGAACGTTGCCGTCGCGCTGCCGGTTTTTGATGCGTCGGAGACGGCGACTGCCGTGATCGTAACGGCCCCGCCCGCCGGCGGCAGTAACGGTGCGGTGTAAACGCCATCCGTGCTGATGGTGCCGAGTGCGGCGTTGCCGCCGGTAACGCCGTTGACCTGCCAGTTCACGCTGTCGTCCCCATCGGCGACGCTCGCCTGAAACTGCTGGGTCGCGCCCGCCGGTACCGTTACCTTGGCCGGTGTCACAGTAATGCCCTGCGACGGCGGCGGCTGGCTGCCGGACGTCGAACTCGTGTTCGCAATACAGCCGGCGAGCAGCATCGCCGGCAGCAAACACAACAGGCGTATCGCGTGTCGCTTGCGCATAGTCAGGTTGTATCATCTCCGCTTGTTCGAGGTAAAGAACCCGGTGAGACAATGACGGAACCCGCAATAGCCGCACTGCTGCTCGTCGACATTCAACCTGACTTCATGCCCGGTGGTGCGCTGGCGGTTGCGGGCGGCGACGAAATCGTCTCGCCGGTGGCGGCGCTGCTGGAAAGCGGGCGCTTTCGCTGCTGCGTGGCGACGCAGGACTGGCACCCACCGGGGCATGTCTCGTTCGCCAGCTGGCATCCGGGCCACGAACCGTTTGAGGCGATCGAACTGTACGGGCACGACCAAACGCTCTGGCCCGATCATTGCGTGCAGGATACGCCGGGTGCGCAACTGCACCCGGACCTGCCGACTACCAGGATCGACGCGATTATCCGTAAAGGAACCAATCCGGCCGTCGATTCCTACAGCGGTTTCCGCAACAATTGGAACGCGGCCGGCGAGCGGCCGCCGACCGGCCTCGGCGGCTATCTGCGCGAACGCGGCATAAGGGTTATCTACGTTTGCGGCCTGGCCCGCGATGTGTGCGCCAAGTGGACGGCCGAAGACGGCGTGTCACTGGGCTTCGATGTTTATTTTCTGTGGGAGCTGACGCGGCCGGTGGACCCCGCGAGTAACGACAGCGTCAAACGGGGGATGATTGAACGAGGCGTGAAGGTACTCGAAGGAAGAGTCTAAGTGCCTGGGACTGAGTGCCTGGGACTAAGGCAAGAACGGCTGCGTTCAGCCCTTCGTGAGCGGCCAACCTCTTGATTGGCGGCAAGTGGCGCAAGAAACCAGAGATGCCAATCGGTTCGGTCAGCCGATTTCTTCATACTCAGTCCCAGGCACTATTTCTAATTCGCCCAGGCCCAGGGCTCCGGCCGATGGATGTCGAAACCCTGTACGAAATCGACATCGAATTCGCGCAGTTTGTCCAGCACGTCGCGCACCTCGACATACTCGGCGACGGTTTTCACGCCCATGATCTTCCCGACGCGATTGATGGTTTCAACCATCGCACAGTCGATCGGATCCTCGACCATGTTGCGCACGAATGTGCCGTCGATCTTGAGATAGTCGACGTGCAGCGTTTTCAGATAGGTGAATGAAGACGAGCCGCTGCCGAAGTCGTCGAGTGAAATCGTGCAGCCGAGTTCGCGGATCTGATCGACGAACGCAGATGCCTCGTCCAGGTTTGAAATCGCCGCGGTCTCCGTGATCTCGAAGCAGATCGACTGCGGCGGAATGCCGAACTCGCAGAACTGGTCGCGCACGAAATCGACGAAGCGACCTTCGCTGATCGTCGCGCCGGATACGTTGATTGCCACCGTCTCGCCCCGCCCCTCCGCGAGTTGCCGCTGCAGACCCGCAAACACGCGGCGGATGACCCAGCGGTCGAGCGCCGGCATCAGATGATAGCGCTCTGCAGCCGGGATAAAACGCCCGGGCGCGATAATCTCGCCGCCGTCGCCGCGCAGCCTCAGCAGAATCTCGGAGCAATGCGGCCGAGTGCCGCCGTGCAGCGGCGAAATCTGCTGGTGATAAAGCACGAAGCGATCGGCCTCGATCGCCTGAGTGATCCGCGACACCCAGCCCATCTCATCGTGGCGCCGCGCCAGGTCGCGTGCGTCGCTGCGATACACGCGCACGCCGTTGCGACCCCTTTCCTTGGCTGAATAACAGGCACTGTCGGCGGCCGCGAACAGCTCCGACAGGCTGCTGCAGTGCTTGTTGATAGCAACCACGCCGATGCTTGCGCCGACCGCGAACACACGCTGGTCCCAGACAAACCGAAAATCTTCGATGACATGAATCAGCTTGTGCGCGAGGCGTTCGGCGTGCGCCGCCGTGCACCCCGTGAGCAGCACGCCGAACTCGTCGCCGCCGAGCCGTGCGAGGGTGTCGGTATCGCGAATGTCGGCGGCGAGCAGCGCCGTCAACTGGCGCAGCAATTCGTCGCCGACGCGGTGACCGCAAATGTCGTTGACGATCTTGAACTGATCGAGATCGAGATACAGCATGCTGTGCTCGGCACCGCTCTCGCCGATGCTGTCCAGCACCGCCCCAAGGCGCCGTTCGAACTCGATGCGGTTCGGCAGGCCGGTGAGCGAGTCATGTGTCGCCTGCCACGCGAGTTGCTCCGCGACGCGGCGTGTTTCGGTATTGTCACGCAGCACGATAAGCGCCCCGCTCAGGTGCCCATCGCCGCTTAGCATCGGCGCGCAGGAATAATTAACTGGCGTTTCGCGGCCGTCGCGGGCAATTAACAGCGACGCGATATCGGCATCGCTGGCCGGTGCCGGCGCGCCGCGACGCGCACGTGTCGCCTCGTCGAGCGCGACACAGACTTCTCCGGCCGGCAGGCCGGCGGCTTCGGCTTGGGTCCAGCCGGTCAGCCGTTCGGCGACCCCATTCATGTAGCGCACGCGGCCTTCGGCGTCGAGGCGGATCACGCCGTCACCGATCGCCGCGAGCAGCACCTGCGTCAATTCCTGGTGAGATTGCAGTGCAACCTGCGCCTGGCGGCGCTGGCTGATGTCAGCGTAAACGACGTACATGCCCGCCTGCTCAACGCCAAAGACAATCGGAAATGCGCGTATGCGCACCGGCACCGCACGGCCGTCCTTGCGCCGCCGCATGGTTTCGAGATCGACGACCTGGTCGTCAAGCACCTGCCGCGACAGGCTCTCGGCTTCGGCGTGCAAGTGCTCAGGCACGATGCGGCCATCGATCGGCAAACCATAGAGTTCCGCCGGCTCGTATTGGAACAGCGCCTGGAAGGCGTGATTGACAGTGACGATACGGCCGTGTGTATCAAGTACGGCAACACCGTCGGCCAGATTCTCGAACAGCGTGCGGAAGTAAACCCGCTGGCGCGCGTAGCGGCGCTCGACCTTGCGGTCTGAGGCGGCGGGAAGAATTTCGGAGGCGGGGCGGCCCTCCGCGGCGGCGGGGAAAACGGCGGCGTCGAAGCCGTCGCCCGTCATGTACGGGTTCGCTTGTGTAACAGGCCGCGCAAACTCGGCAGCACCAACAGGCTCCAGTGGTTCGGTGGCTCGGGCCGCATCTTGCGGCCACTGGCATGCTAACGGATTGGGAGAAAATAGCAAGGGGTAACCCGCAGCCAGCTTGGCTTGTGCTGAATTCGATATACTGGTGTCGGCACGCGGCCCTTCGACGCGCGCCGATGCCGCACTGGAAGCGCGTTATAAAACAAAAAGGATTTATGGCCAAGACCGCTGCACAACCGGGGTGGGAACGCGAAGATTCCGAGATCCGCCTGTCCGGCCGCTGGAACCTGCTGATAAACGGCGCGCGCCGCAAGCGCCTCAAGCACGAACTCGGCAGGCTCCAGTCTCCCGATCAATGCACATGGAACATGCGCGATGTCGAGGTGCTCGACAGCGCCGGCGCGCTGTTGTTGTGGGAACTGTGGGGCCGGCGCCTGCCGGAAAGATTCGACTGCCGCGAAGAACACCGCCGCTGGTTCGAACGCCTGAAGGAAACTGAACGACCGGAAATTCCGAAACAGTCGCGTATTGGCATCGCCATTGATCGCGCAGGCGCCGGCATCATCGCAATCGCGCACGCTATCGGCGGCTTCCTGCTGCTGATCGGCCAGTTGATGGTGGATGTCGCATACTGCGTTACCCATCCGCGCGTGATTCCGTGGAAGGAAATCTCCGCGACGATCTACAGCACGGGCGCGTCCTCGATGCTGTTGCTCGGAGGCGTCGGCTTCATGATCGGCCTGGTCATGACGATCCAGATCGGCATGACGCTGCGGCAGTTCGGCGCCAACTCGATGATCATCGGCATGATGGGTCTGGCGGTACTGCGCGAACTGGGCTCGGTAATTACCGCAATCATTCTTGCCGGCCGTTCCGGCTCGGCAATCACCGCCGGCATCGGCGCGATGCACATCACCCAGGAATACAATGCGCTGCAGGCCTTCGGCGCGACGCCGAGCCTGCGCCTGGTGCTGCCGCGAGTCGTCGGCATGGCGATTGCGGTACCGCTGCTGGTCGTCTGGACTGATTTCACCGGCCTGCTCGGTGCGGCGATCACCGCGCAGTGGAATCTCGACGTCGGCTACAAGCTGTTCTTCGCGCGCCTGCCAGGCGCAGTGCCGATCGTCAATTTCTGGATCGGCCTGGGCAAAGGCGTTGTGTTCGGCCTGATGATCGCGCTGGTCGCCAGCTACTTCGGCATGTCGGCCGAAGCCAATACCGAAAGTCTGAGCAAACGCACGACGCTGTCGGTAGTGACGTCGCTGACGCTGATCCTGATCTTCGATGCTTCCTCCGGCGCAATGCTGACGAACGTCGGATTGGTGTGATGAGCACTCAGGACGGAGAACGCGAGGTGGTGATCCAGATCGACAACCTCCACACCAGCTTCGACAACCAGCCGATTCACCGCGGGCTGAGTCTCAAGGTGTACCGGGGCGAAATTCTGGGAATCGTCGGTACGACCGGCAGCGGCAAGACGACCCTTTTGCTGCAAGTCATCGGCCTGCTCAGGCCCGACGAAGGCGACGTGCACGTGCTCGGCCGCCATATCCACCACGTCGAAACCGAGGACGTGCGGCTGCTCAGGCGCCGCTGGGGCGTGCTGTTCCAGCAGGGCGCGTTGTTCAGCGCCTTGAACGTCTACGACAACGTCGCGTTCCCGATGCGCGAGCTGCGCAAGGAAGGCGAAATCATCGATGAGGACCTGATCCGCGAACTGGTCGCGATCAAGCTGCATATGGTCGGTCTCAAACCGGACGACGCATGGAAGTACCCGTCTGAATTATCCGGCGGTATGCAAAAGCGCGCGGCGCTCGCACGCGCGCTGGCACTCGAAGCCGAACTGTTGTTCCTCGACGAGCCGACGACCGGGCTCGATCCCATTTCG
>DASSOO010000088.1:0-4086 GCA_035700455.1 Gammaproteobacteria bacterium | reverse complement strand
GAACCAGACCGTGCCGACCGGCTTGTCTTCGCTGCCGCCGCCCGGCCCGGCGATGCCGGTGACCGCGCAGGCGATGTCTGCCTCACTGCGCGCCAACGCGCCGGCCGCCATTTCCCGCGCCGTCTGTTCCGAGACCGCGCCGTGCACGGCGAGTGTCGCCTCGGTGACGCCGAGCATCGACACCTTGGCGGGATTGCTGTAGGTCACGAAGCCGCGCTCCAGCCAGCTCGAGCTGTTCGGCACGTCGGTCACCAGCTTGGCGATCCAGCCGCCGGTGCAGGACTCGGCGGTCGCGAGGCGCCAGTGGCACGCGGAAAGGACATCACCCAGCCGGACGGCCAGTCGGCTCAGCGCAACGTCATCGGGTGCGGTCGGCGCTTGCATACATCCGATGGTAACGCGACCGGACAATTTCGTCTTGTGGCCTGTCATGGAGACCGTTACAGTAGCCCTCCATGTCTGACAGGATCGACAATCTGCTTGAGCAACTGGTGCGGACGGTCATCGCGCGCGTACCCGACGCGCTGGCTGTCTACCGCTTCGGCACCTACGGTACCGCTGCGGGCCGCGCCGACAGCGATATCGATCTCGCCGTCCTGGCGGAGCGGCCGCTGGAGCCAGTGACACGCTTTGATCTGGCCGGAGAACTGGCCACGACAGCCGGGCGGGATGTCGATTTGGTGGATTTGGCTACCGCGTCCACCGTTCTGCGCGCACAGGTCGTCAGCAGCGGTGAGCGTCTGTTCTGCAGCGACGAGCGCCGCTGCGAACACTTCGAAGATGCGGCATTCAGCCGCTATGCCTACCTCAACGAGGAGCGCGCAGCGATCCTGCGCGACGTGCGCGCCCGCGGCTCGATCCATGGCTGACGACGTATTGCTCAATAAAGCGGCGACCATCGAACGCTGCCTGCAACGGATCGGCGAGGAGTACCGTGGTTATGAGGCCGAACTCGAAAACTAATCACACTCGCCAAGACGCTATCGTGCTGAATTTGCAGCGTGCCTGCGAGGCTGCCATCGACATGGCGATGCACGCGGTGCGCGGCCGCCGCTTCGGCCTGCCGCAGGATTCGCGCGAGGCTTTTACGCTGCTCGAACAGAACGGCATCATCGCGGCAGACGTCGCGATGCGCATGCGCGCGATGGTCGGTTTCCGCAATATCGCACTGCATCAGTACCAGGCATTAAGCTTGCCGATTCTGCGCGCGATTCTCGACGAGCGCCTCGACGACTTCACCGCCTTCACGCGCAGCCTGCTCACCGCAAGCTGAGATTTTATGGACATTGCCGCCGCCGACCACACGCCGGTCATGCGCCAGTATCTCGCGATCAAGGCGCAGCATCCGGACCGGCTGGTGTTCTACCGGATGGGCGATTTCTACGAGCTGTTTTACGACGATGCACGTCGCGCGGCGGCGCTGCTCGACATCACGCTGACCGCGCGCGGGCAGTCGAACGGACAGCCGATCCCGATGGCGGGCGTGCCGTATCACGCCGCCGAAGGCTACCTTGCGAAATTGCTGAAGCGCGGCGAGTCGGTCGCGATCTGCGAGCAAATCGGCGATCCGGCGGCGTCGAAAGGGCCAGTCGAGCGCAAGGTCGTGCGCATCCTCACGCCCGGCACGGTCACCGACGAAGCGTTGCTCGACGCGCGTCGCGACAACCTGCTGGTTGCGGTCGCCGGCCACAATCATTTTGGTATCGCCGCGCTCGATCTCGCCGGCGGGCGCTTCACGGTACTCGAAGTCGCCGACGCCGACGCGCTCGCGAACGAAATCGACCGCCTCGCGCCGGCCGAACTGCTGATCGCCGAAGATGCCGCGCTCGCTGGAACGCTGGCGCAGCGGCCGGGGCTCGTGCACCGCCCGCCGTGGCACTTCGAGGCGGCGACGGCCGAACGCGCGCTGACCGCGCAGTTCGGCACGCGCGATCTTGCCGGCTACGGCTGCGCCGAAATGCGCACCGCCATCGGCGCGGCGGGTGCGCTTTTGCAATACGTGCGCGACACGCAGCTCGACGCGATGCCGCGCCTTACCGGCCTCACCGTCGAGCGGCGCGACGACGCGGTGTTGATGGACGCGGCGACGCGCCGCAATCTCGAACTCGAGCGTGCAATTTCCGGCGACGACACGCACACGCTCGCCGGCGTCATCGACCGCACCGCGACCGCGATGGGCAGCCGCCTGTTGCGCCGCTGGCTCAACCGGCCGCTACGCGATCACGACGTCCTGCGGCGACGCTACCAGGCGGTCGCGGCCATCGGCGAAACGCGCGCGGCCGAAACATTGCGGCCGCTGCTGCAGGAAGTCGGCGACGTCGAGCGGATTCTTACGCGCATCGGCCTGCGCTCGGCGAGGCCGCGCGACCTGACGCGCCTCGGCACCGCGCTCGCGGCCTGCCCCGACGTCAAGGCGACGCTCGCGCGCATCGCATCGCCGCTGCTCGATGCGCTGCGCAACGACATCGGCGAGCATGCGCAGGCGCGCGAGCTGCTGGCGCGCGCGATTATTGAAGAGCCGCCGACAGTGATTCGCGACGGCGGTGTCATCGCACCGGGCTACGATAACGAACTCGACGAACTGCGTTCGCTGTCGGCGGACGCGACGCAGTTTCTGCTCGACCTCGAAACACGCGAACGCGAGCGCACCGGCATCGCGACACTGAAAGTCGCGTATAACAAGGTGCACGGCTATTACATCGAGGTCGGGCGCGTGCACGCCGACAAGCTGCCGGCCGACTACCAGCGCCGCCAGACATTGAAAGCGGTCGAGCGTTATCTCACGCCGGAGTTGAAGGCGTTCGAAAACAAGGTGCTCGGCGCGCGCGAAAAAGCGCTCGCGCGTGAAAAGCAGCTTTACGACGAATTGCTGACGACGCTGGCCGCCGACCTGCCGGCGCTCGGCGCAACCGCGGCGGCGATCGCCGAACTCGACGTGCTCGTCAATTTTGCCGAGCGGGCCGCGGCGCTCAATCTCGTCGCGCCGGAGTTGTCGGATGCGCCGGAGATCGTCATCGAAGCCGGCCGCCATCCGGTCGTCGAACAGGTGATCGACGCGCCGTTCGTCGCCAACGACTGCCGCCTCGACCGGCAGCGCCGCGCGCTGATCATCACCGGCCCGAACATGGGCGGCAAATCGACCTACATGCGCCAGGTCGCGCTGATCGTCGTGCTCGCGCACATCGGCTGCCCGGTACCGGCCGCGCGTGCCGTCATCGGACCGATCGACCGCATCTTCACGCGCATCGGCGCCTCCGACGATCTCGCCGGCGGCCGCTCGACGTTCATGGTCGAGATGGTGGAGACCGCGAACATCCTCAACAACGCGACCGCGCAAAGCCTGGTGCTGATGGACGAGATCGGCCGCGGCACCAGCACCTACGACGGGCTCGCGCTCGCGCAGGCGGCGCTGGTCTACGTTGCCGAACAGATCGGCGCGTTCACGCTGTTCGCGACGCACTACTTCGAACTCACCGCGCTCGCCGAGCGCATCGACGGCATCGCCAACGTGCACCTCGATGCGACCGAGCACCACGACGAGCTGGTGTTCCTGCACGCGCTCAAGGACGGCCCGGCGGACCGCAGCTACGGCCTGCAGGTCGCCGCGCTTGCCGGCGTGCCGCGCGCGGTGATCCGCTCGGCGAAGCAGCACCTGGCGCGGCTCGAAAACAAGCCCGCGCCCGGACCCGTACCGCCGCAACTGGGCCTGTTCGCGCCGCAGGCCGAGCACCCGGCACTGGCCGAACTGCGCGACGTCGACCTGGAAGACCTGACGCCGAAACAGGCGCTGGACGTACTCTATCGGCTTCGGAATCAATTGGAATAAGTCCCGTCATTCCAGCCTTCGCCGGAATGAGTAGAGGGAAAGACCCCCAAAGCAAAGGAGCATTGGCATGGGCCTGACAATCTATGCTTTCCCGCCGTCGCCGCGCTCGTTCAAGGTGCTGTGGACGGCGCATTACCTGGAGCTGGATCACGAATTCGTGCGCGTCGATCTCCGCAAAGGCGATCAACGTACGCCGCAAAGCCTCACGCGCAACCCCAACGGCCGCGCACCGTTCATCGACGATGACGGCTACGTGCTGT